>VBDM01000033.1:16328-18620 GCA_005881355.1 Betaproteobacteria bacterium | reverse complement strand
CGTTGCTCGCGGTGGTCGTGTTCCAGGAAACCGAGTAGGGAGAGGAAGTGTCTTCCGCGCCGAGGTTGTTGCCGTCGAGCTTGAACTGGACACCCGCGACGGTGAGGGAACCTACAATGCTTACACTCGCGCTCACCGGGACCGTGCCGCCGAAGGTGGAGCCGGAAGCCGGGGACGTAACGGTGACTATCAGGCTCCCGGTCGGCAGAGGCGGTAGTATTTGTGCGTAAACTCGGAGCGGAATCCAGGCCAGGCTGAAAATCGCTAGCAGCGCTGCTGCGCAACTAGCTTTCGCAATTTTCAGCATCGATTGTCCCCGTCGCCGATGCCACAAGGGGCAAGCCGGATTGTGACCATCGGATATTGAAAGTCCGTGAATCGCGGCAGCGCTGATCTAACTACGATCTACGAAGTGCGGCTGCGGCCTCGACGCTGCGCCGTTGTCGATCATGAAGGACGAGCTCGGCCGATCTCGTGTGGCGAGCTGCCTTCAGCCGGCCGGGCAGGCCGTGGCGGCCTGCCGGCTCCCGCGATCGCTTGCTTCATGGGCGGACATCGAAAGCATCCACCACGACGTAGGTACTGGCCGAGGCCGGGTTTCTCTGCCCGGTCACTTCGACCGTCAACGTATGGCTCCCGGCGGCCAGGGGCGGTGAGGTGAAGATGGTGTCCTGGAGTCCATCCGTAGGGAAATACGTATCGACCTGGGTCACGAAGGCTCCATCCAGGTATACGTTGGCGATCCCGGTCGTACTTTTGCGGCTGCCGATCCAGCTGACCGACGTCCCGGTGAAGGTGAACGTGGCTCGCGCGCCCGGCACGTTGGATGCCGCGATGGTCCCCAGACTCCACGCTCTATTCAGGTTGCCCTGAACCCAATCGCCGGGGTTGGTATAGGTGATGACGGACGATTCCGTCTCTTCGAAGCGCGTTCCCGGCCTCATCACGTCGAACGCATCCACCACGACCTGAGCACCCGACGAAGCCGTGTTCTTCTGGCCCGTCGCCTCGATCGTGATCGTATGGTTCCCGTCGGCCAAGGGCGGTGAGGTGAAGACGATGGCCTGCTCTCTCGGGGCCGAAAAATACAGATCGACCTGGCCAGCGAAGCTGCCATCCAGGTATACGTTAGCGATCCCGGCATCGGGTCCGCGATAGCCAATCCAGCTGACCGAGGTTCCGTTGAATGTCAACGTGGCTCGCGCGCCCGGCGTCGTCGAAACGGTGGCGAACCAGCCACTCCATGATTTGCTGGTATCCCCCGCGGTCCAACCGGCGGTGAAGGTCACGTCGGGATCCGTATCCTGCAACTGCGAGACCACCTGTGCAGGTACGTCGAATGCGTCCACTACGACCACGGCAAACGGCGAACTGGTGGCCTGCGGATCCGTGCTCTTCAGTCCGGTCACTTCGATCGTCAAGGTATGGCCGCTGTTGCTCAAGCCCTTCGCGACGAACACGGGTATGTGGACTTCGTACGACCTTGCAAACATGTCGACTTGGGATACAAAGACCCCATCCACGGATACGCGAGCGATGCCGCTGTCGGGGCCGCGCATGCCGAGCCATGTGACCGAGGTCCCGGTGAAGCTGAACGTGGCTTGCGTGCCCGGCGTCATGGATTCCTGGGCGGTCCCCCCGCTCCATGCAAACCAACCGGCATCCTGATTCCACCCGGGGCTGAAGCTCACGGATGGATCGGTTTCTTCATAGCGTTTTGTCGCAGACGGTGGCGGTGGCGGCGGAGCAGTGTTGGAAACGGTGACCGTGACCGGTGAAGAGGTGGTCCGGTTGCCGGCGGCATCGCGCGCGACGGCGGTGAGGGTATGCGACCCGTTGCTCGCGGCGGTTGTGTCCCAGGAGATCGAATACGGCGCGGTGGTGTCTTCCGCGCCAAAGTTGACGCCGTCCAGCTGGAACTGAACGCCGGCGACGCCCCGGTTGTCGGAGGCGCTGGCCGTCACGCTGATTGTCCCGGAGACGGTCGCCCCGTTTGCCGGAGAGGTGATGCTAACCGTCGGGGGAGTCGTGTCCGGGCTCGGGCATGTCAAGCCGGGAATACACAGCGATATCTGTGCGAAAGCCTGGGGCGGAATCCAAGCCACGCTGAAAATCACCAATAACGGAGTCGCCGCGCAAGCGCGTTTCACGATTTTCAGCATGGACAAGTCCCCTTCGCCGATAGAGTTAGGAAAGCAAGCCCGATTGTGGCCGCGTCGATTATTGAGAGTTCGTGGTCGGCGGTAGGCCGATCGAGCTACGACCCATAGAGCGCGGCTGGGGCGTCGATCG
>VBDM01000033.1:0-16306 GCA_005881355.1 Betaproteobacteria bacterium | reverse complement strand
TGCTCCAGTCCCTCCCGAATCCTCGAGACCGGCTGGTACTCGAGCAGGCGCTTCGCCTTGCCGATGTCCGCCTGCGACAAGCGCACATCCCCGGCGCGGAATTTGCGATAGATCGGGCGAAAACCGCGCAGATGGGGATACCGCGGCTCGAGCACCGAGCGAATCATCTCGAAAAGCTCATCGAGGGTCGTCTTTTCGCCCAGCGCGATGTTGTAGACCTGGTTGACCGCCGCAGGGTTGGCGACCATGCCCGCGAGCAGATTCGCCTGGACCGCGTTGTCGACATAACAGAAATCGCGGGCCGTCTTTCCGTCGCCGTTGATGAAAACGGGCTCGTTGCGGATCATGCCGGCGATCCACTTCGGGATCACCGCCGCGTAAGCCCCGTCCGGGTCCTGGCGCGGGCCGAACACGTTGAAGTAGCGCAGCCCGATCGAGCCGAATCCATAGCAGCGCGCGAAGATCTCGGCGTACAGCTCGTTCACGTACTTGGTCACCGCATAGGGCGAGAGCGGCCGGCCGAACTCGGGCTCGACCTTCGGTAGCCCGGGATGATCGCCGTAGGTTGCGCTCGATCCGGCATAGACGAAGCGCGACACGCCGGCGCCGTGCGCCGCCACCAGCATGTTGAGAAACCCCGCGACGTTGCTGTCGTGGCTCGCGATCGGGTCCGAAATCGAGCGCGGCACGCTCGCGAGCGCCGCCTGGTGCAGCACGCATTCCACCGAGCGGCATGCCCGGCGGCAGGTATCGATCGAGCGGATATCGCCCTCGATGAAGCGAAGGTTCCGCCACTGGTTTTCGGTGACGGCGTCCTGCACTTGCGTCAGGTTGCCTCGGCTCCCTGTGGAAAAATTGTCCAGCCCGATCACCCGCTGGTCCAGCTTGAGGAGAGTTTCCAGGAGATTCGAGCCGATGAATCCGGCTACGCCCGTGACGAGCCAAGTGCGGGGCCGGGTTTTGACCCGCTCTTGCACCTTTTCGTAAACCGTCATTTCCTTCCAACTCCTTGCCGGTATTGTCGGATTTCACTGTGTGGCGTTTGTGCGTTCGCCATAGTCCGGATGGACCGTCAATTGCTCCCCGACACCCAGGGGGCCCAGCAGAGTTCCGGAACCATTTGCTCGGAGGGCCCCGCGCAGGCCTGATATTTCGCCACGTAACCCAGCAATGCGACCTTGCGCGCCAGTACCCCGGGAATGCGTGCCATCAAAACGTCGGTCTGCTCACGTCGGTTGAGCGCAAGGGTCGGACTTGATGTACTTGCGGTAGACATGTTCGAGTTCCATGGCCGCCTTCTCGATCCTTGCGTGGGTGCGCACCCATTGTTTCTGGCTGGCGGCGATGACGTCGCGCTCGGCGTACGCCCGGGTCACCGCGCGAGCAATGTCTTCGGGGGAATGACGCGCCACAACCTGCCCGGGAAACGGCAGGATGCGCCGGATATCCGAGTACTCGGTGCTCACCACCGGGACGCCGAGCCCCATCGCCTCCAACACCGAATTCGGAAAACCCTCGTACACCGATGTGACGTACAGCACGTCGCACTGGCGGACGATGGCGGGCACGTCGGTCCTTAGGCCGGCGAATTTGATCTTGTCGGACAGACCGAGCCGCTCGTAGTGTTTCAGGACGTCGGCCTTGTATGCGCTCGTGTCGGACCACGGTCCAGGTCTGTAGTATCCCGGCGCCGAGAGCTGATCGCCGACAAACAAGACACGCCACGCCGGGTCGGCCGCGATCAGCCGGGCGGCGCTCTCGAGCGCCAGGTGATAATTCTTGCGCGGACTGATCGAGCCCACGAGGCAAGCAACTCGCACGCGGCGATCGCCGAAGAACTCGTACCGGTAATCGGCGGTGGTGGCGGTAGCCTGGCGCTCGAGCTCTTCTAGGCGGATCCCGTTCCAGACGACGTGCACGTCGTCGGGGGGCAGGCCAAACAGGCGCTCGGCGAATGCCTTGCCCGAAAACGTGTTGGCAACCACGCCGCGCGCGAGTCCCCGGGTCAGCCGGTGCGCCAGGCTCTGGTTCCAGGACAAGCGGTAATTGTCGTTGCGCTCGGAGTTGAGCACCGGGACGCCGCTTCCCAGCGCTGCCACGCGCGAATAGAAGTCTCCGTCGAAGAGAAAGCCGTGGATGATGTCCGGCCGCCAGCGGCCTATCGTTTTGCGCAGCCGCCATAACACAGCGGGATCGAGCTTGGCCCGCTTCTGATCGACGATCAGCGTTACCGCGGAGCCCGCGAGTTCCGGTCTTCTCGGCACGTCGCGGTTCAGCGTGTAAATCGCGACCTCGTGTCCGCTCCCGGCAAGCTGCCTCGCGAGCTCTACCAACTGTTTCTCGGCCCCGCCGAAGGCGAGATTACTGATCACGTAAAGAATGCGCATGGCCTGTCATTTCGCGAACCGTCGCCGCACTACGCCCATTTCTCGCGCCACATCTCGAAGGCGAGGAGCAGCCACACCTTCTGCACGTCGAGGCGGTCGCGCCCGGGGCCGCCCTCCCTGAAGTTGTTGAGCGCGCGCGCGACCACCCTAGGGTCCAGGATCCCCGCGGCACGCACTCGCTCGGGTGCGAGATAAATATCGAGCAGCGCCGAAAGCTCGCCGCGCAACCAGCGCGACATGGGGATGCCGAACCCCTGCTTCGGGCGGTCCACGATCGCTCTGGGAACATAGCGGTAGAGGACACGACGCAACAGGTGCTTGGTGCCAAGCGCGCCGCGCCGCAAACCGAGCGGCAGTCGCAAGGCGAACTCCACCAGCCGGTGATCGAGCAGCGGCTCGCGCCCTTCGAGGCCCACGGCCATCGTCGTGCGATCTACCTTGGTCAGGATGTCGTCCGGAAGATAATGGCGCAGATCGCAGCAGCTCATGTGGTCGGCGAAGTTGCTCCGATGGCCGTTCGGCACGGGCCGCGGAGACACGAATCCACCGAGCAATTGCGCGCTCTCCGCCGGAGTCCAGAGCGACATGCCGAGATCGTAGATCGTCGCCGGGTCGGCCTCAGGAAGCACGACGCGCAGTCTTTCCAGTCGGTCAACGACCACACGCCTTGCGGCGTGGCGCAGCGGGGCCGGAGCAGGGAGTCGATCCACCAGCCGCTGCAACGACCGCGCGGGCAGCAATTGCAGGGAGTGCGACAACGCGTTTCGGGCCGGCCGCGGCATCCGCGCGAGCATCCGCTCGCGGGCGAGCATCGCGCCGTAATGCTGGTAGCCGCTGAACAGCTCGTCCCCGCCGTCGGCCGAAAGCGCCACCTTCACGCTCTCGCGCGCAACGCGCGACACCAGGAAAGTCGGAACGCCGGACGAGTCTCCGAAGGGCTCGTCGAACAGCTCGGCCCATCGCGTGAGGATTCCGGCCATTTCCGCCGGAGAGAGAACGTGCTCGGTGTGCTGAGTCCCCACGTGGGTGGCCACCCGCCGGGCCCAGCGCGATTCATCGAAGCTTGGGTCGGTGAAGCCGACGGTGAAAGTATGCACCGTTTGGCCGGAATGGCGCTGCAGAATCGCCGCGACCAGCGACGAATCCAGCCCGCCCGAGAGGAACACTCCGACAGGCACGTCCGCGACCATGCGATAGCGGAAAGCGTCGATGAACAGCGCTTCGAGCTGCTCCTCGAGCTCGCTCTCGGATCCTGCCAGCGGCTCGCGCGGCTCGAGCACCGACCAATAGCACCGTGTCGCCGGCTCACCGGTTTCGCGGAGCTCCAGCCAGTGCCCCGGGGGCAGCTTGCAGACTTGCCGATAAATGCTGCGGGGCGCCGATACGTACCCGAATTGGAAGTATTCACCGAGCGGGCCGCGGTCGACTTCAGCACGCCACGCGCGGAAAGCGCGCAATGCCTTTAGCTCCGAGCCGAACCACAGCACCCGTCCGTCCCAGGCGTAATACAGCGGCTTGACGCCGAGCCGGTCCCGGATCAGCCAGAGACGGCGCTCGCTTTCCTGCCATAGCGCAATCGCGAACATTCCAATGAATCGTTCGACTGCGGCGGTCCCCCAGTGGCGCAGCGCCGCGAGAACGACCTCGGAATCTCCACTGCTGCGAAATCGATGTCCGCACGCCTCGAGCTCCGATCTGATCTCGGCAAAGTTGTAGATCTCGCCGTTGAAAACCATGACGAGGTCCCCGTCTGCCGAGACCATAGGCTGGTGGCCCAATTCGGACAGGTCCAGGATCGATAGCCGCGTGTGGCCGAAGGCAACATTCCCATCCGCGCGCACCCAGGTCCCGCTGTCGTCGGGGCCGCGCTGCCGCAAGCTCTGCACCGCGCTGGGAAGGTCGCACAGCCACGCTTCAGGCCGACAATTCCGCGCCCAGTATCCGGTGATCCCGCACACGGTCCGTGACTCACTTCGCCGGTTTTCGGGCGCGTTGACCGTACATCATCCCGATCGCCAGCCAGAGAAAGCTCTGCTCCGTAACCGGGGTGAGGTAGCTGCCGGCGATACCGGCGACCAGAAAACTCACCAGTCCGGCCGCTGCCCCCAGGTAGAATCCCCGCAAGGTGGGACTTGAGGACGGATCGACACTCAGTGCGCGAAAGTCCTTCCAGACGTGGCCGAAATAGGCGCAAACGAGAATCAGGCCGGCTATCCCCATGTCGAGAACGGTCTCCAGGTACGCGTTGTGAGCTTGCGTAACCCCCAGAATGGTCACCCCGCGCTCCCCGCGCATGACCTCTGACCAGAGAATCGACCCGAGGCCGCTGCCGTAAATCGGGCTGCGCAGAATCTCGGGCAGAAGCGGCAGCCAAATCCCCTCGATGCGCCCGGCGCTGATCGCGTCAAGGCCGCTTCCAAACCCGGTTGCAACACGGTCGTAGACTGCGCCTGGAATGAGAAACAGCGCGACCGCCACCATGAGCCCGAGAAAGACCAGGGTTTTTGCGTTGCGGCGCCAGAGCAGGAACAGTACGTTGACCACGATGAAACCAAGGAACGCGCCGCGCGAGAACGTGAGCACCAACGCAGTCACGACCAGCCCCATCGACGCAAGCAGCGCCGGCCTGAGCCCGGGATCCTTCGACTCGGCCCAGGTGAAGAGCAGCAGCGCGTAGGCGACCGCGTACAGACGCCCCAGGTCGTTGGCGTGCAGCCCGAGCGCCGACAAGGTCTCGCGTGAGGAGCTGCTCGCCAGCTCGCCCAGCGCGACACCCGACGAGTAAACGAACACGATAACCATCGAGCCCATCACCCAGATCGAGACCAGTGTGGGAATCAGGAACTTTTCCGGCTTCTCGGACCTTGATACCGCGGCTCCGACCAGCAGCGCGAATATCACCAACGACAGCGGCTTGACCACCAAGTTGCGGACGTAGCCTGCCACGCTGTCGAAGTCGAGCATGTCGTATATGTAGAAGCCGGGCGCGATGTCGCCGACATGGCGCGAACCCAGCGCGCCGGCGGTCAAGATAGGCACGATATACAGCCAGAGCAGTGAGCGCGGCACGAAGCGACGGAGGCTGCCGTCGGACAACCCCTGAAACACGTACGAGCCGAGGGTCCCGACCAGCAGCAGGTTCAGGGGATTGAGACCGGTGATGCCGAGCATCGCGTGCGGAAACACGTAGCTTCGCGAAATCGGCAGCAACACGATGAGCAGCACGACCCCGATGCGAAAGTCGAGCAGGATGAATGCGCAACCTATCAGCGAAACGCACACATACATGGCGTTCAGCCCGGCGACTGCGACCGCGAATCCCCAGAAGGCGCCGAGCAGCGCAAGACCGGCAAAGACGCAAAGCTTGGGCGCAATACGGCGCCATGAGCGTGCGTCCGGTGGAGATCCCTCAAGCAACCAAGCCCGTGCCGCAGGTTGCCTGGCGTTCGAGAACATTCCAGCAACGGTCATTTTCGTTCCGAATGCGATGTCCTGGTTTCGGGGGCGCTATGACCCGACCAGTCTGTGAACGTCGCCCCGCTGCATTCCCTCAAGCAGCGTGCCGATGAATTCCTCGTGCCCCTTGAAAGCCCGCGCCGAATTGGTGGAAATGCTCGATACCCTGACCAGCATGCCGTCGGGGATACGCCCGGACAATCCGAACTTCAACTGCACCATGAGCCGCTCGAGCCGGCCCAGCACCACGCGGTCTCCCATGGTGAACCAGTAGGTCACGGGCTCCCATCGCGGGCCGCGCACGGCAAGCATGCGCGTGACGGGAATCGTCTTTTCCCGGAAGAGCAAATTTTCGTGGGAAACGTCCCTGATCTCGAATCCCTGCGCCGCGTAGCACACCTCCTGCCGATGCACCTTCAGCGCGTCGCTCTGATCGCCTCCGTAGGCGATCGTCAACATCATGCGTTCGCCCCGGGCGTTGACGTAGGTGCGGCTCACGACCTGACTGTAAAGCCGGTTCAAATTGGCCTGTACATCGGGCGCCGGAACGATCGGAACGATGCTCGGATCGATGATCCAGTCACTAAACGAAACTGGGATGATCTTTTCGAAATCAAAATCCGCGGTATCGTGCTGCGCGCGGGTAGGCTTGAGCCCGAGCGCGGTACCGGCGGCAAGAACCATGACCGCGCCCACCAGCAGGGACTTCCAGTCGAAGTATTTCATGCCGGCGCTCCCGGTCCGCGCAAAGCCGGCAGGCGGCGCAACAAGGCATCGAACCCGAGCAGCAGCAGCAGCGCCGTGGCAAACAGCGTCATCCCGGCGAACACGTGCAGGAAGCTCTGTCCCGCCCCGTCCCCGAGATGAAACGTGATGAGGATCAGGATCAACACCCGCAGGATGTTCGCCGCGAGCGCGATCGGAATAATGCTGGCGAGCAGAAGCGCGGCGCGAACGACGTTGCCGGAGGCAGCAAGGTGCAGGTAGAGCAACCCCAGCGCAGCGAGGCTGTAGATCGAATTCAGCCCGGAGCAGGCGTCGGCCACCAGCAGCTGATATTGACCGATGCTCAATATGACGCCGGTACGGGCGATGGGATAACCCAGCCCGTAAAGGACCGACTCGACGACCTGGGAAACCATGTTCTTGAGCGGCCCGGTAATGGCTTCGATGACAAAGCCCGGAAGCGGCACGAGAAACGAGAGAAAGACCAGCGGAAACCACAGCCGCGCCAAAGCACGCCAGCCTAGGAAAAGCAGGACCGCGCCGGCGAGCACCGGGATATGAGAGCCGACCTCGAACAGGGCGAGACGTTGCGAGCGCCCGATGACGTAGAGCGCCAGCCCCAGCGCCAACGCCGCGCTTCCCGCGAGCGTGGCGCCGCGTGAAGGCGCCCTGACGAGTGCGACGCGCTGCCGCCACGCGAGCCACCCCGCCACTGCGAGAATGATCGGCCCGTCGGCGTGCGTTTCATCCTGCCACAGACCGTGCGCCAGGTCGACGTAGGTCGGGACATACATCACCGCCAGACCCAGCATCACGGGCAGCCAGCTGCGCACGGCTGCCACGTTCGGCCCGGGGAGGATCCGCTGCTCCAGAACCGAGGACATTCCCGTCGGCCCGGTTCAAAAGGCGTTGAATACGGTACCTACGATACGAGCGCCCGTATCGCTCAACTCCCGGATAACGCTAGCCGTATCGGCAAGACGGGTATGGTCTTTGCGGGCGAGCATCATCGCACTGCCTGCGCGGAAGGTCACGCTCTGCGCATCCGCGTAGAGTTTCGCCGGGGGCGTATCGATGAGGATGATGTCGAACTCGGTCCACATTTCCTGCAGGAGAACACCGAGTGAGGGACGCGACAGCAGCTCCTGTGGATTGGGCGGGGGCGCGCCGGCCGGCAGAAGCGAAAGTCTCCCGAATTCCAGGATCTGCGTGATCGCGCTGCGGTCGGCGCGGCCGGAGAGCACCGCCGAAAGGCCGATCCGGTCGGGGACGTTGAAGATCCGGTGTTGTCGCGGCGTGCGCAGGTCGGCGTCGATCAGAAGCGTACGTTCGCCGAGTTGCGAGAAAACCACCGCCAGGTTGGCGGCCACGTAACTGCGCCCTTCGCCGGAGCCCGGACTGACGATCGCCAGTACCCGGTGCCCGACCTTGGTGTTGGACCAGCGCATCAGCAACTGGGTCCGCAGCGCCCGCAGCTCCTCTGCACGAGGGTGAAACGGCTCGTACGCGACGACCAGTTCGCTGCTGATGCTCTCGTTGCCGGGCAGCAAATGGGGAAGATCGTACTGTTTCGCGACCGCACAACGCAGGTCGTCCGCCGTAATCAGGCCCAGGCGAAGCGCAGCTTCGCCGAACCTCAATCCTTCTGTCTGCTGCAGCTCCATGACCCGCTCGATGTCCTCGCCGCCGAGCTTTCCCTCTTCCGCGAGAATGCTGCCGATGCGACGGTCGTGACGCGCAAGAACGCGGCTCGATCCTTCGATCGGCAGGACGTTCTCCTGAACATTCATCGGCGTTCCTCAGCCAGGATTCGGCAAAGCCTGTCTCGCGCCGCCTGGCCGGCCGAGCAAACGGCCTCTAGCGGGCTGCCAGGTGTTGAGCACGGCAAGCAGCGGCACATCCAACTCCAAGTCTCTGAACGAACGCACCCGGCGGTCGAACATCTCCATCAGTATCACGAGCCCGATGCCGAGCGTCGTTCCGACCAGCACCGACAGGGCGATGTTGAGGGCGACTTTGGGATAGGCAGGCTCGCGCGGCGCGAGCGCCGCGTTGAGCACGGCGACGGTGCCCTGGCTGGCGCGGCTTTCGACCCTGCTGACGACCGAGCGCTGCATGGCGGCCTCGTAGGTCCGCTGGGCGGTCTCCGCGTTGCGCGTCAGCACCGTCAGGTCATTGCGGTCGCCCTTGATCTCAAGCAACCGCGCACGCTGCGCCGCCAGAGCTCTCCTGAGCTCTGCCTCGCGCTGGCGGCTCTGCTGCTTCGAATTCTCCATCCCGGCGACGACTGCTTTCATTTCGACGTCGAGCTTCTCGCGCAGGCTCCGGTTCTCGGAGACTTGACGCTGGTATTGCGGATGGTTGACTCCGTACTCGGCCGACAGTTCCTGGAGTTTCGCTTCTCCGCGCACGAGGTCGCCTTTCAGCTTCTGAATGTACGCATTGGAGAGAACATCCGGCAATTTATCCGGAGATGCACCCCGTTTGAGAAAATCGCGCGCTTGCCGCTCCCGGGCTTCCAAATCGAACGCCTGCTCCTGCGCTCTCACCAGCTGGCTTGAGATCTCCCCCAACCGGGCGTTTTCGACGTCGTAGTGCTCGTCGGCCGAGATGATCCCCTGCTTCCTTTGATAGTCCGTGAGCTTGGCCTGGGCTTCCTCCAGGTTGGCCCGCAGGCCCTTCAGCTGCTCCTCGAACCACGCCGCCGCTTCCCGCGTGGGCTCCACGCGCAGCTCGAGCATCGTATCGGTATAGGCCTTGGCAAATGCGTTGGCGACTAACGCCGAGAGACGGGGATCGCCCGAAGAAAAACTCACCTGGATGACATCGCTCCGTGAGGTCTCCACCTTGAGCTTCTTGATTAGGGCACCGGCCAGCCAGTCCTCGATCGACCCCTCGCCTCCCTCTTTCGCGAAGGCCGCCCGCGTCGAAGGGCTCTCCGCGAGCTTCAGGTCTTGCACTACTTTGCGCGCCACTTTCTCGCTGGTGATGATATCCATCTGTGTTTGCATGTAGCTGAGCCTCTCCTGCGGGAGAACGAGCGGATGGAGAACATTGCTCAGCGACTGCTCGTCCTTGTTCGGGTTCACCAGTAGCGACGCCGTCGCCTTGTAGGATTTCGGAAGCAGCAAGCTTACCGCGGTAGTGGCCAGGACGGTGGCCGCCAGCACCACGGCAAAGACGCCGAAGCGCGCGCGCAATGCGAGCAGAAACTGTTGGAGGTTCATGATGTGTACGATGTAGGGGGTTGATCGCGCCGATCGCGCTGCGCACGTTTCCTAGCCTAGAACAGGCTCTCTCTGACATAAATCACGTCATCGGGCTCAACCGGATCGGTCAGCTTCGCGTCGAGTTTCGCCACTGCTCCATCCGGCGTCCGTCGGTGGATCTTGAGTCCGCGGTCGGTGCCTCGCGATGTCACGCCGCCTCCGACCGAAAGCGCCTGCATCACGGTCATGGCCGGCTCCAGCCGATACGTACCCGCGCGCTGGACTTCCCCGTAGATGTAGAAAACCGGGGCGCGCTGCACGAAAATCGCATCGCCGCTCTCCAACTGAAGATTCCGTGATAAATCGCCGATGCGATACATGGATGGCACATTGATTTCCAGTTTCGCTGTCTTGCCATTGCGCGTGATCATCACGGTGACGTTGTCGTCTCCGGTCGGGCTGATGCCGCCGGCGAGCGCCAATATGTCGGTCAGACTCGAACTGGTGTCATCGAGCGCGTATCGCCCCGGGCGGGCGACCTGACCGAGCACCGAAACCTGCCGGCTGCGCACCCGGATCACGTTGAGACTGACTTGGGGCTTCAGCACGAACTTTCCCTCTATCAACTGCTTGGCGATCCGCCCCTCTGCCCCTGCAGGCGTGAGCCCTGCGAGCGAAATTTCGCCAATCAAGGGAAAGGTGATGGTGCCTCGCTCGGAGATGCGCGTCTCGGTCGTGAGATCCGGGTTCTGGAACACCGTAATGCGGACGGAATCGCCTTCCCCCAGCGTTTCGCGTGACGGGCTCTCGCGTGATTGGCCGTACGCCCCTGCCGACAGCATCATCACCGCGAAACAGAGCAAGGCGGCGAGCGCCGCATTTGACGGCACAACCGGTGGCTCTCTGTCTTTGCGCAGATGCATCGTTTCGGCAGCTATTCGGCGAGTAACTATCGCGGCCCGCTGGACAGATCCCGTGCGATCTTTCCTTCGTCCCGACCCGGGAACAGGCTCGCAGTTGCACTCGAGGAGCCGGGCTGCGCTGTCGTTTGCGGACGTGTGGTCCCGAAATCGCCTACGTACTCGATGTTCGCTTTTTCACGGAGCTTCTTCACTTCGGCTTGCGCCAGCTCGATCCGCTTTCGATTGGCCAGGAACTGCTCGATGATCGGCGTGGCCTGCTTTTCGCTCAAAGGGGCCTCTTGAGACTGCATCAGCTGCAAGACCGACGCGCCGTGCGGCGTCGGGAATACGGCTATTTGCCCGTCTTTCATGTCGGACACCTGAGGCAATATCTCCAGCGGGACTTGTTCCGAGGGTTTGGTCGATGTCTCGACGTTGAACGACAGTTTCTGCGACTTGAGCCAGCCCGCGACGTCGTTGAGATTTTTCGCCACGGCCGCTTCGGCTTTCAGCGCATCGAGCTTTCCCTGCGGCGCGGCTACCGCAAGCTCCTGAAAGCGGTACATGCGCCGCCGCTCGAACAACACGGGGTTCCGCCTGTAAAACTCCTTGACTTCCTCGGGTCTCTCCTTCGGTGCGGCGGAAACGGCTCTTTCCAGATAAGCCTGCGCGAGTATCTGGCGCTTCGCGCCCTCGATTTCCTGCATGACTTGCGGATCGCGGTCCAGCTTGGCTTCGCGCGCCTTCTGCACCAGGAGCTCCTGATCGATGATCCGCTCGAGCACCTGAGCCGCGGTCTGCTTGGCTTGATCAGGTGCACCATTGTTGCTGCGCGCGATGGCGCTGTTGATCTGATGCACCGAGATTTCGTCGCCGTTCACTTTCGCGGCGATCTGGCTCGAGACCTTCTTGAGGTCGGCCTTGCCGCACGAGGCGAGCGCAACTACGACCGAAAACATCATCACCGGATAGAGAAGCCTGTCGACCATGCCTGGTCTCCTTGCGTGATGGAGAAAGGTCAATTGCCTGACTCGTTGCCGCCGGCGAATGACGTGAATTGCGACCGCATGAGGGGCCACGATAGTCGCACGACGTTTATGGGATGATTTTCCGGACTGGTCCGATCGGACTATCCGGAACGCGATCAGTCTCGCCTGGATCTCCCTCCTAAGCCTGATCGCGTTTGCGCGGATCCGTCGGATACGACTGATCGGACCTCCCTTCTTGGCAATTCATGTCGACGCTGAACCCAGAATCGGCTGAGTGAGCTGTCAGCGGGTCTCTTTACCTTTTACCTTCGCCGACTTCGCGGTTCTTCCCTTTCGAGGTTCAGGGAACACGCGATCTTCTGCGGGAATTTTTGTCATTTTCCGCGAAAGTTCTTTCGAACTAGATTGTAGTCACAACACTACACCAACGAGTTGTTCCCGCTGATTTTTCTATCCAGCCCTTGCTCTGATATCAGGCCTTACCCTAGGGAATACCTAAGGTTTTTCGAAGCGGGTTTGGCGAGTTATGTGGATTCATGCAGCGTAATAAATTTATGCATTTGTCATGATGCCGCTACGTCTTGTCGCGAACCAACTACACAGAGCACATCATGAAACTTTCGAACTTTTACCTCATCCGCTCGGTTTCCCTCAAATGGCGCCGGATCTGTCGTGTCGCGCGCGAATTTGCGACTTCCCCGATCATCGCCGGTTGCAGGCGCGCGGTCGTTGCGATACGCGCTGCTGCCTTTGCACTGCTCCTGGGCGCGGCCTTGCCTCTAGCGGCCCAAACCGACACGGTGAACTATTTGTCGGTCATCCCGGGAGTAGCGGGCTACGGAATGCAGACGCCGGCAGGCCGCGGTGGAGCGGTGTACAAAGTCACTAATTTGAATGCGTCCGGCGCGGGATCGTTCAGGGCGTGCACGGATGCCAGCGGACCGAGAGTCTGCGTGTTCGAGGTGTCGGGAAACATCGATCTCGGCGGCGGAAGCATCAACGTCTACAATCCATTTCTCACCATCGCCGGACAGACGGCTCCGGCGCCCGGGATTTCGATTATCAACGGCAGTTTCACGATCGACACCCACGATGTGCTGGTCCAACATATTCGCGTGCGTGGGGGATTGGCGCCGGGGCGGGTGCTGCCGCTCAACGTCGACAACTACCTCGGCACCGCCTACAACGTCGTCATCGACCACGTCTCGATGGCGTGGTCGACCGACGACCTCGTCATGACGTGGTGGGGCGCGCATGACGTCACCTGGACGCACGTGCTGGCCACGGGCGAATTGCGCAATACCGCGGTCTACGTCGACACCGACGGCAAAGTCATGCTCACCGACAGCATCGACTACAACATCCTCATGCGGGCGAGCGCGCTGATCACCGGCTACCAGCGCATGCCGTTCGCCCAGGCGAATCCTTTCGTGTTCGTGAACAATATCGTCTACAACTGGGGCGGCGTCGGGACGCAATTCGCGCGGCAGAGAGTCGCTTCGGGCGGCGAATTCATCATGGACAACAACCACTACAAAATGGGGCCGCTGAATAGCCAGGCATGGTCGCCAAAGCCGATTTTGCTGCGGGACTTTTGGGTGCCGGGCGTGCATATCTATCTCAACGGCAACTATGCACCGGACTGGGCGATCAGCCAGCAATGGGACCTGGTGGACAATCGGACGGCCACCCCTTCGTATTCGCAGGCGGACCTCCAGGTCTTTACGCCCGGCGCCTGGCCGGCTGGGCTCGTCGCCCGCAGCGCGGCCAACGGCGGCATCTTCGATTGGGTGCTCAACGACGTCGGCGCGTTCCCGCTGTCGCGCGACAGTTTGGACGCTCGCCTGGTCAATGACGCCCGGAACAGAACCGGGGGATATATCAGTTCGACCACTTTCCCGACGCTGGCCCAGAATAGCCGCGCCCTCACGCTTCCCGCAAATCCCAATGGCGACGATAACGGCAACGGATATACGAATCTGGAGGAGTGGCTGCAATGCATGGCCGCACAGGTCGAGGGAAGGCCTTGCTCAACCGCCGCCGCCCCCTCGGTTCCCGCGAATTTAGCCGTAACCGTGGTTTCATCTTCGGAAATCGATCTTTCCTGGAGCGCTGCAACAGATAACGTTGGCGTGAGTGGCTACGGCGTCTACCGCGCCGGCGCTTTGCTTGCCACTTTAGGAGCAGTGACCACATATCAAGACACCGGCCTTACCGCGTACACCACCTACTCCTACACCGTCCAGGCCATCGACGCAGCGGGGAACGCGTCCGCCCAATCAGCCTCGGCGAGCGCGACCACTCAAGCCGCCCCCGACACCGCCGCTCCCTCGATCCCCACCGGCCTGGCTGGTATTGCGGTGTCCTCAAACCAAATCAATCTCTCGTGGAACCCTTCTACCGACAATGTCGGCGTGGTGGGGTACGCCGTCTACCTCAATGACGTCATGCTTGCCACCACGACAGCAACGTCATTCCAACACACCGGCCTTGCCGCGGGCACCACTTATAACTACCGCGTGAGTGCCTATGACGCGGTTCCCAATAACTCGGCATGGACCGCCACACCGGTCTCGGTGACGATGCCGGCAGCTACACCGACGCTGGCGCTTGACATCACCGCTCCCTCGGCGCCGACTGGGCTTCTCGCCTCCGCCGTCTCTTCTTCGCAGATCGATCTCTCCTGGACTGCTTCCACCGATGTGGGCGTGACCGGCTACCGCGTCCACCGCGGCGGTGTTCTGCTAGCCACCGTAGGGGCAGTGACCGCATATCAAAACGCCGGCCTTAGCGCTTCCACCACTTACTTCTATACTGTCCAGGCCTTTGACGCGGCGGGGGACGCGTCCATCCAATCGGCTTCAGCGATTGCTACCACTCAAGCCGCCCCCGACACCCAAGCCCCCTCCGTCCCCACGGGTCTCACGGGAACGGCGGTCTCACCGACCCAGATCAATCTGACCTGGAATGCTTCAACCGACAATGTCGGTGTGGCGGGGTACACGGTCTATCTCAATAATGTAGCGCTCGCCATTACGGCCGCGACGTCATTCCAGCACACCGGCCTCACTCCGGGTACCACGTACAAATACCGCGTGAGTGCCTATGACGCGGTACCTAATAACTCGGCGTGGACCGCTCGCGCGGTTTGGGTGAAGACGCCTGGGCGCCGTCTCATTCGCAGCGATTTCAATGGCGACGGCACCTCCGATATCCTGTGGCGCAACAGCGCGACCGGCGAGAACACCATCTGGTTCATGAACGGCACCACGGTTTCGAGCAGCGCTATATTCTCTACGGTACCGGATGCCAACTGGAGCATTGCAGGGGTCGGTGACTTTAACGGAGACGGCAAGCCCGACATCCTGTGGCGCAACAGCACGACCGGCGAGAACGTGATCTGGCTCATGAACGGCACCACGATTTTGAGCGGCACTGCATTCTCTACGGTAACCGATCTCAACTGGAGCATTGCAGGGATCGGTGACTTTGATGGGGATGGTAAGTCCGACATCCTGTGGCGCCACAGCGTGACTGGCCAGAACGTGATCTGGCTCATGAACGGCACCACGATTTTGAGCGGCACCGCATTCTCTGCGATAACGGACCTCAACTGGAGCATCGCCGGGGTCGGTGACCTTGATGGGGACGGCATGTCCGACATCCTGTGGCGCAACAGCGCGACCGGCGAGAACGCGGTCTGGTTCATGAACGGCACCACGGTTTCGAGCAGCCCTATATTCTCTACGGTTCCGGATTCCAACTGGAGCATCGCCGGGGTCGGCGATCTTAATGGGGACGGCAAATCCGACATCCTGTGGCACAACAGCGTGACCGGCGAGAACGCGGTCTGGCTCATGAACGGCGCGACGATTTCGGCCGGTACTGCCATCAGCCCGGTACCGGGCAGCGGCTGGTCGATAACACTACGCTGACTGGAGTTGCGTCGCAGCCCCGCCGCTCAGTGCCTGAACGGGATGCTGCGCGCCCCCTCCTCGGAAGGGAGGCTGGGCCGCGATGCAGAGCGGCTGGAGGGAAGGCGCGTCAGCGCCGCTGGATTTTCAGCGCCCTTGTCAAAGGAGGGCGAAGGGATGGACGAACCTCTGGCCCAGACAGGGCTCATCCACCCCCAGCAGTCTAATTGTGCCTGCTGTTGCTTACCTCCAGCTCAGGGCGTGGTCACCGTGCCGCACATCTCGGCTTCGGTGGGCGCGGGCGAGGGCCCCGTGGTGGACGGATTGGGCTTGTGAAGCTGAATATTGCCGCCGCCCCCGCTCGGTCCCGGGGGACCCAATTCGCGCGTCGAGATATCGAATCCGTTCTCCAGCCGCAGCCCGAACCTGTCAAGGCCGCCCGGCTCGCCGTTGTCCTCCAGCCTGACCCGGAATCTCATGGTGAAGGTGTTGTTGATAATGCCTATCCCGCAGATATCGCGCGCGTTCGGAAACGCCGGGTCCATCAGGTACCCCGTGATTTGCGTGCTTCTCAGATGACCGGGCGGGTTGGTGCTATGGTCGACCACGTTTACATGCCCCCAGAACGCGCCGTTCTTGCAGCCGCCGTGAGCACCGAAGTTGGCCTTTGCGCCCGAATCGGTGATGACCCAGCCCCCGCCGGTGATGAAGTCGCACGGGGCC
>VBDM01000140.1 GCA_005881355.1 Betaproteobacteria bacterium | reverse complement strand
CATCTCGGGCGGCGTGCTGGGGCCGGTGCTCCTGATGTACGGGCTCGCCGCGAGTTCCGCTTCGGCCGCCTCCCTGCTCCTGAACCTGGAGGGCGTGTTCACTGCGCTGCTCGCCTGGTTCGCGTTCCGCGAGAATTTCGACCGCCGTGTCATGCTGGGGATGTTCCTGATTGTCTGCGGGGGCCTTGTCCTCGGCTGGCAGCCGGGCGAGCTCGCGCTTTCCTGGCCGGCGCTCGCCGTGGCGCTCGCCTGCTTCTGCTGGGCGCTCGACAACAATCTCACCCGCAGGATATCCGCCGGCGACGCGGTGAAGATCGCCTCGTTCAAGGGCCTGGTCGCCGGGACCATCAGCCTCGGTGCTTCGGCGGCGCTCGGGACCTCGCTGCCGGCGCCGAAGCTCGCGGCCGCGGCGGCCCTCGTGGGATTGCTCGGGTACGGCGTGAGCCTGGTGCTGTTCGTGGTGGGGCTGCGGCATTTGGGCACCGCGCGAACCGGCGCGTATTTCTCCACCGCGCCCTTTATCGGCGCCGCCTTGTCGTTCGGGTTGCTCGGCGAAGCTCCGGACACGCTTTTCTGGATCGCAGCGGTCCTGATGGCCGCGGGCGTGATCCTCCATCTCACCGAGCGTCATCATCACCCGCACAGGCACGAGGCGTTGACGCACGACCACGCCCACTCGCACGACGAGCATCACCGGCACAGGCACGCCTTCGACTGGGACGGCAAGGAGCCGCACGCGCATCCGCACGAGCATGAGCCGCAGAGCCACAGCCATCGGCATTACCCGGACATCCATCATCGGCACATTCACTGAGATCGCCTGCGGTCTGGCGCTCGCGTCGCTCGCCGCCGCCGTGCAGGCTGCGCCTTACGTGCCCAAGGACGACGCGACGGTGCTCGAGCGCCTGCCGGTCCGGCCTGGCGATCCGGTCGCGCGCGAGCTGCGGCGGCTGCGCGCCGAGCTTGCCCGTGACCCGCAGAACCTCGGGACGGCGCTCAGGCTCGCCGAGCGCTATTACGAGCTCGCCGGCGCGGAAGGCGACCCGCGCTACATCGGCTACGCGCAAGCGGGGCTCAGGCCCTGGTGGGAGCTGCGCGACCCGCCCCTCGAGGCGCGCGTAATGCGCGCCATTCTCAAGCAGTCCATCCACGACTTTTCCGCCGCGATGCAGGATCTCGACGTTGCCGTGCGCGAAGATCCGAAAAACGCCCTGGCCTGGTCCTGGCGAGCCGCGATCCACATGGTGCAGGCCGATTACGCCGCGGCGCGCGCCGATTGCGAAGCGCTCGAGCCCATCGAGAGCGAGCTGGGCGTGGTCGGTTGCACGGCTTACCTGGACGGCACCACGGGCAAGGCGGCCGCCGCGCATCGCGCGCTCTCCGCCGCGCTCGCGCGGAGCGGCGACATCTCGCCGGAAATGCGGCTGTGGGTGCTGACGCGGCTTGCCGAGATGTCGCTGCGGCAGGGTGACGTGAAGCAGGCCGAGGAACACTTCCGCGCCGCGCTTGCCCTGAACGTACGCGACCAGTTCCTGCTCGCGGCGTACGCCGACTTCCTGCTCGACCAGGGCCGGCCCGCCGAAGTCATCGCCCTGCTGCGCGACTGGGTGCGCTCGGACATTCTGCTCCTGCGCCTTGCGCTGGCCGAAAAGGCGCTCGACGCGCCGGCGGCGAAGGAGCATATCGAAGCGCTGAGATCGCGCTTCGACGCCGCGGCGCTGCGCGGCGACAAGCTGCACCAGCAGGAGGAAGCGCGCTTCAATCTCTATCTTCTGGGACAGAAGGAAAAGGCGCTCGCGCTTGCGCGGGAGAACTGGAAACTGCAGCGCGAGCCCCGCGACGCGCGCATGCTGTTGGAAGCCGCCCTGGCGATGAACGACCCCGCCGCCGGCAAGGACGCGCTCGAGTGGCTGGAGCGCTCCGGACACGAAGACCCCGGTCTTCGCAGGACCGCGGAAAAGCTGAAGGCGCTCAGGCGATGAGGGCGCTCCTAGCGATATTGCTCGCGCTCGCGGCCTCCCACGCGCTCGCGCACAAGCCGAGCGACAGCTACCTCGCGATCCGCGTCGAGGGCGCGAGCCTCGCCGGCCAGTGGGACATCGCGCTGCGCGACCTCGATTTCGCGATCGGCCTGGACGACAGCGGGGACGGCGAGATTACCTGGGGCGAAGTGAAGGCGCACCACACGGACATCGCCGCGTACGCGCTGGCGCGATTGAAGCTGCGCTCAGACGGCGCCGACTGCCCGGCGCGCGCGACGGGGTTTCTCGTCGACGACCACAGCGACGGGACCTATTCGGTGATGCGCTTCGCCGCGACCTGCCCGGGGGAGGTGACGACGCTAGAAATCGGCTACAGCCTGTTCGCCGACCTCGATCCGCAACACAAGGGGCTCCTGCGCCTGGAGCACGGCGCTGGCACGCGCACCGCGATCTTCGGACCCGAGCGCCCGACTCAAAGCTTCGAGCTCGCGAGGATTTCGGCGCTGACCCAATTCCTCGACTACGGCCGCGAAGGCGTGTGGCATATCTGGATCGGCTTCGACCACATCCTGTTCCTGCTGTCGCTGCTTCTGCCCGCGGTGCTCGCGCTCGCGGGCGGCCGGTGGGAGGCGATCGACCGGTTCCCGCCGGCCTTCTGGGATGTGTTCAAGATCGTCACCTCATTCACAGTGGCGCACTCGATCACGCTGAGCCTTGCTGCGCTCGGTGTGGTCTCGCTGCCTTCCCGGCTGGTGGAGTCGGGTATCGCGACCTCGGTCGTGCTCGCAGCGCTCAACAACGTTTTTCCGCTCGTGCACGGGCGGCGCTGGATGGTCGCCTTTGCCTTCGGCCTCATCCACGGATTCGGCTTCGCGAGCGTCCTGAAGGACCTCGGCCTGCCGCAGGGCGCGCTGCTCATTGCGCTGGTCGGCTTCAACCTCGGCGTGGAGGTCGGGCAGCTCGCGATCGTGAGCGCGTTCCTGCCGGTCGCGTACTGGCTGCGCGCGAGCTGGTTCTACCGGCGCCTGGTCTTTATCGGCGGGTCGCTTGCCATCACCGCCGTCGCCGGAATCTGGCTCATCGAGCGCGCGTTCAACCTGAAGATCATCAGCGCTTGATGAACTGGCCGTGCGTCCCAATATGACGCCCCGTGATTGAAATCCGAAAAGGCGAAGACCGCGGTTACGCCGATCACGGCTGGCTGCGCTCGTATCACAGCTTTTCCTTCGCCGATTACCACGATCCCGAGCACATGGGCTTCGGCCACCTTCGGGTGATCAACGAGGACCGCATCCAGCCCGGCACGGGCTTCGGCACCCACGGCCACCGCGACATGGAAATCATCAGCTACGTGCTCGAAGGGGCGCTCGCGCACAAGGACAGCATGGGCAACGGCTCGGCCATCGTGCCGGGGGACGTCCAGAGGATGAGCGCGGGCAAAGGCGTGATGCACAGCGAGTTCAACCACACCCAGGACGGCGTCACCCACTTCCTGCAAATCTGGATCGAGCCGAACGTCACGGGAATCGCCCCGGGATACGAGCAGAAGCATTTTGACGCCGCATC
Source organism: Betaproteobacteria bacterium (assembly GCA_005881355.1). Taxonomy (GTDB): domain Bacteria; phylum Pseudomonadota; class Gammaproteobacteria; order Burkholderiales; family SG8-39; genus VBDM01. The sequence continues at coordinate 668 of VBDM01000140.1, read as the reverse complement.
GAAGCGGGGCAGGCTGAGGCTGGTCGCCTCGCCCGACGGTCGTGAGGGCTCGGTCAAGATCCACCAGGATGCATACGTCTACGCGGCGCTCCTCGACGGCGCGGAACGCGCAAGCCGCAAGCTCGCGCCCGGACGGCGTGCTTACGTGCAGGTGGCGCGCGGCAAGGTCACGGTGAACGGCAACCCGCTCGATGCAGGCGACGCGCTCAAGGCCGTTGACGCCCCGGAGATCGTGCTCGAAAAAGGCGAAGGGGCCGAGGTGCTGTTGTTCGATCTCGTATGAGCGCCACCGCGACGCGCCGCAACGGTTCAAGGATGCCGGTCGTGTTCTTCGGGCACGGCAGCCCGATGAACACGCTCGAGCACAACCGCTACACGGAAGCGTGGCGAAAGCTCAGCGAGTCCGTCCCACGGCCCAAAGCGATCCTGTGCGTTTCCGCGCACTGGTATACGAAGGGAACCGCAGTAACCGCGATGGAAAAGCCGAAGACGATCCACGACTTCTACGGCTTCCCCCAGGCGCTGTTCGAGGTCCAGTATCCGGCGCCGGGCGATCCGCAGCTCGCGGCGCGCGTGCGCAAGATGCTTGCGCCGGTGGAAGTGCAAATGGATGAATCCTGGGGTTTGGATCACGGCACCTGGTCGGTGCTGAAGCACGCCTATCCCGA
>VBDM01000139.1 GCA_005881355.1 Betaproteobacteria bacterium | reverse complement strand
GTGCCGCGCGGCTCGCTCGGGCAGCTCGATCTCGATGCCGAGTGAAAGCTCCACCGGTGCGAAAAACCGGGGCGCGACACGGTTTGCGATGTGTTTCATGCTACGATTTTAAAGGTATCTATTCACCCATCTTGGCATGGCGAGCTTGCAGTCACCTATCGCGGGTCTTGGCGCGAAAGCGCCGGACTTCGATCTCCCGGGCACCGACGGCGTGCGCCACAACGTGGCGTCGAGCCGCGGCCCAAGCGGGCTGCTCGTCATGTTCATCTGCAATCACTGCCCCTACGTCAAGGCGGTACGCGAGCGCATCGTGCGCGACTGCCGGGACCTAGCCGGCCACGGCATCGGCTCCATAGCGATCATGTCGAACGATCCTGCCGATTACCCGGAGGATTCGTTCGAAAACATGAAGAGAGTGGCGGTGGAGTTCGGCTACCCGTTTCCGTATGTGCTCGACGAAACACAGGAGGTGGCAAGAGCCTTCGGTGCGGTGTGCACGCCCGATTTCTTCGGCTACAACGCGGCGCTCGAGTTGCACTATCGCGGGCGGCTCGACGCGTCCAAGCGTGAACCGGCCCCGCACGCGCCTCGCGAACTCTACGACGCGATGGTGCAGATTGCCCGTACGGGCCGTGGCCCCTCCAGCCAGACGCCTTCCATCGGCTGCTCGATCAAATGGAAGCGTAGCTGAAACGCAAGACGGCGGCCGCCGATGCCCGTCGCGGTTGCCCGGTCTCCCGGAGGGCGGTGTCCCGGTCTTCTTTGGGTCGGCGTTTGATGTCGTCGCCCGCCAACGGGCGGTCCCCCCGCGCCGAAGGCCAGCGCAAGGGTGGTCGGGCTCGGGCGCCTCATCTCTTATATAACTCTCTGATTCCATGAAAACTACGGCTTTTTTTTGCCCTGCGCTGTTATAATTTGCGCACATAAGAATAGCTCTGGGGAGAACGGCTCACGCGGGAGGTCAGCCGCAAAAATTGCTCTTGCCGCGGCAGCCGCCGAAGGGGATGGAACATCGACGATCTCAACCCACCTCGCCTGTAATGCAGTCTTCGCTCCCTTTTAGCGCTGCGAATCGCGCAGGCGGCGGCATGATGATGTGGAAAGGAAGCAAAAAATGAAGCTTTGTCGTTATGGCAGGAACGGATTCGAAAAGCCGGGCGTCATCGACGCGCAGGGCCAACTGCGCGATTTGTCCGGGGTCCTCTACAACATCGACCAGGACGCGATTTCTCCCAAGGGACTGGCGAAGCTGCGCAAGATTCGCCCGGAATCGCTGCCGCTGGTGCGCGGGAACCCGCGTTTCGGCGTCCCTTATACAGGCATCTCGAAATTCGTCGCGATCGGGCTGAACTATGTCGATCATGCGCACGAAGCCGGCCTGCAAATTCCAGCCGAGCCGGTGGTGTTCATGAAGGCGACAACCTGCATCAGCGGCCCGAACGACGACATCCGGCAGCCGCGCAATTCCACCAAACTCGATTACGAGGTCGAGATCGCGATCGTCGTCGGGACCCGGGCTGAATATGCGCCCGAGGACAAGGCGTTGGACTACGTTGCAGGCTATACGATCGTGAACGACGTCTCCGAGCGCGCGTTCCAGTTGCAGTCTTCTCAATGGGACAAGGGCAAAGGCTGCGACACCTTCGGGCCGATCGGGCCGTGGCTCGTCACGACCGACGAGATGACCAATCCGCAGACGCTCGACATCTGGCTCGACGTCAATGGCGAACGCAGACAGTCCTCCAATACGAAGAACATGATTTTCTCCTGCGCGAAGCTGGTCTCCTACGTCAGCAACTATATGACTCTGCTCCCGGGCGACATCATCACCACCGGCACACCGGCTGGCGTCGCGCTAGGTATGAAGCCGACCCAAGCATGGCTCAAGCCGGGCGATGTGGTCACCCTCGGTATCAAGGGCCTGGGCGAGCAGCGACAGAAAGTGATCGCCTATTCAGGGAAGTGAATCGGCTTCGCCACGATTTCAAAAGTGTGCGAATTCCCGCAAGTCAGTGCCGGAATTTGCTTGCTCTGAAAATGTCAAAAGTGTAGATTGACATTGGCGCGGGAGTGCATCTCCAGGGCTGCGTGATAAGCGAGCCGTTGCTGCCTAAGGCGCGGCGACCTATCTAGCTAGCGTCGGGTTGCATCTCTCGGGTAAAACGGTGGGGGGATAAAGCGCGAGCTTTTCCCCTTTTTGTTTTTTTGTCGGAGGCGGGCATGAAGGTGGTCGTTCTCGGAGCCGGGGTCATCGGCACGACCAGCGCTTGGTACCTCGCGCGGACCGGGCATGAGGTGATGGTAGTTGACCGGCAGCCTGAAGCCGCACTCGAGACGAGTTTCGCGAACGGCGGGCAGATTTCGGTCAGTCACTCCGAGCCGTGGGCGAACCCGATAGCCCCATTCAAGATCCTGCAGTGGCTGGGGCGCGAGGATGCCCCGCTGCTTTTCCGGCCGCGCGCCGATCCTGCCCAATGGCTGTGGAGCCTGCGTTTTCTGTTTGAATGTCTGCCCAGCCGGACCCGCCGCAACACCGAAGCCGCGCTCGCACTCGCGTTGTACAGCCGTGAGCAGCTGCGCCAACTGCGGCGCGATACGGGTATCTGCTACGATTCTCAGACCCGCGGAATCCTGCACTTGTATGAGGAGCCGCGCGAATTCGAACGCGCGAAAAAACAGGCTAAGCTGCTCAGAGGGCGCGGGATGGAAACGGAAATCAAGACGCCCCGAGAGTGCCTTGCAGTGGAGCCGGCGCTCAAGGGCTCGACCATCAAGATCGCGGGCGGCGCCTATGCGGCATCGGACGAGTCCGGCGACGCGCGGGCTTTCACCCACAACCTGGCTGAACTCTGCCGCGATCAGGGTGTGAGCTTCCGTTTCAAAATCAGCGTGAAGCGTCTGGAAGCGGCGCGCGGGGCGATCGAGCGCGTCGTTATCGACGACGAAGAGGGAATCGAGGAGTCGCTGCGCGCCGACGCCTATGTCGTTGCGTTGGGGAGCTATACCCCGCTGCTGCTCAAGGGGGTCGGTATCTCGGTGCCGGTGTATCCGGTCAAAGGCTATTCGATCACCCTGCCGCTTGAGCCCGGTGACGAGGCGCCGCAGGTGAGCCTCACCGATCACGCGCGCAAGATCGTGATTTCGCGGCTCGGCGATCGATTGCGCGCGGCGGGCACCGCCGAGATGAACGGCTATGACACCGAAATGAATGAATTTCGATGCCAAGCGCTTGTCAAGCGCTGTTTCGAATGGTTCCCCAAGGCCGGGCGCGCGGAACGTGCGCAATTCTGGACAGGCCTGAGGCCGGCGACGCCGAGCAATCTGCCGCTCATCGGCCGCTCGAAGTATTTCAACCTCTTCCTGAACACGGGGCACGGCACGCTTGGGTGGACGCTTGCGTGCGGCTCGGGCCGGGCGCTTGCCGACATCGTGAACGGTCGGAAGCCCGAGCCCGAATTCCGCTTCCTCGGGTCGGAGGGCAAAGCAAAAGGAGCGACCCCTTCGATCGCCCCCGCCTGAAAGGCTGAAGGCTTGGGCTTACTTCGCGCCGACCGCTACGCGCTTTTTCGCCGCAACGAGCCTAGGCTTGGGCACCGCGTCGACGGTCAGTTCACGCACGAAGTTCGGCAGGGCGAACAACGCCTGATGAGTGGCGCCGTTGTAGTACTGCAGATGCGTGACTCCGCGAGCGCTGACGCGCGCGTCGATCTCCGTTGCGCTTACCGACACGACGTCCGTCGAATCTGAACAGGCGCACATCGACCACAAGCAGCCGTAGAGCGGGATGAACATCGTATAGGGCCTGGCGATCTTGAACATCTTGGCTAGGCGCCCATAGAGCATCCTTACCCTGTCGGGACGCGACCACGGCGAGCCCATGTGCAGCGTTAATACCCCGCCGGGGGCGAGCGCCCGCTTGCAGTCGCGAAAGAACGCCTCTTCGTAAAGAGCCGTGGCGGGGCCGATCGGGTCCGGCAGGTCAAGCGCGATGTGATCGAACTTCTCCTTCGTCTCCGACAGATATTTCAGACCGTCGTCGATCAGGAGCTTGAGCTTCGGGTTGGCGAACACCCCGCGATGGATCGCGCCGAAATGCTCCTTGGAGATCTCGACCACCTTTTCGTCCAGCTCCACCAAGATGACTTGATCGACCGAGGGGTGCTTGAGCGCTTCTTCGGCCGCACCGCCGTCACCGCCGCCGATGACCAGGACTCGCTTCGGCGCGGAAAGCGCGGCGAGAGCAGGGTGAATGAGGGTTTCGTGGTAGACGAATTCCTCGCGTTCGGAGGTCATGAAACAGCCGTCGAGGCGAAAGAGCTTCCCGAACTGAGGCGTTTCGTGGATCTCAAGATCCTGGAACCGCGTTTTCGAAGCCTCGATGAGCTTGGAGGAGCGCAGGAAAAATCCGTAGTCCCCGTTCAACCACTCGTACATGAAGCGCTTGTCGCGCGGCACGTCGTGCTGCACGTGCTCCTCGGGACGATAGAGATCCATCAGGTCCGTGACGACCTGTCGCGCTTTGGCGCCGTTGTCCTGGGTGTAGTTGCAGACGTAGACGTCGAGGGTGACGCTCTGTAGCTCGGGCCAGGTGTGGATGGCGAGATGCGACTCCGCCAGCACCACCGTGCCGGTGACTCCGCCACCGTCGAACTCGTGGAACAGGTCGCCGAGTATCGTGAGGCCGGCCCTGTTGATGGAGTCGTGACAAAATTGACGCAGCGCGGCTGCGTCAGTCAAATACCGTGCTTCTCCCCGGCAACGGTACAGATTCGCGACAACATGTAATCCGTCCAATTTGCATAAATCCCCACAACAGTTGACGAACGAGACGCCGAACTACTTTGCAAGCATCTCCCCAATTGCCGCATCGATCAACCTGCGGGCGATGCTGATTCTAGCAGGCAATCGCGGCAAATTTCCAACGTCAAACCACTGCACATCCTCGATTTCCGCGCCGTCGGC
>VBDM01000132.1 GCA_005881355.1 Betaproteobacteria bacterium | reverse complement strand
TGCCGCCGAGCACCACGCCGAGCACGCAGAAGAACAGCAGATCATCGAGCGTCGGGACGGTGACGCGCTCCGCCGTCGCGCGCGTAATGCGCAGGCGCCCGAGCCAGTAAGACGTAGCGAAGGCGACGAGATACGTGATCCCGTACCAGCGGATCGCGACAGGCCCGAGCGAAATCGCGACCGGGTCGAAGTTCGGATGGACGAGCATGGAGGAGGGCGGCGCGCTTTCAAGTAAAATGCAATCGAAGATTAGCCGATTTTCTGCGTTCGGAGTTTTTCCCATGGCGGACAACTGGAGGAGCAGGACCATCACCCAGGGCGAGGCGCGCTCGCCCAACCGCGCGATGCTGCGCGCGGTGGGCTTCGGCGACGGCGATTTCGACAAGGCGATCGTCGGGGTCGCGAACGGTCACTCGACCATGAATCCCTGCAACGCGGGCATCCAGCCCCTCGTGGACCGCGTCCTTGCCGCGGTGAAGGCGGCGGGCGCGATGCCGCAGGCGTTCGGTTTTCCGACCGTGACCGACGGCATCGGCATGGGCACCGAGGGCATGAAGTATTCGCTCGTCTCGCGCGAGGTGATCGCCGACGCGATCGAGACCGCCGTGAACGGCCAGCTGATGGACGGGGTGATCTGCTTGGGCGGCTGCGACAAGAACATGCCCGGAGCGATGATGGCGATGGCGCGGATCAACGTGCCGGGCGTCTTCGTCTACGCCGGGACCATCAAGCCGGGATTCTGGAAAGGGCAGAAGCTCACGATCGTCTCGCCCTTCGAGGCGGTGGGGGCGCTTGCCGCCGGCAAGATATCGAAGGAGGATTTCGAGGGCATCGAGAAGAACGCCTGCCCGTCGGTGGGCGCCTGCGGCGGGCGCTCGGCATGAGCCTCCTCGGCTCCTCGCAAATGGCCTCGCCCGATCCCGAGAAAGCGGATTCCGCCGCGGAATCGGCGAAGGTCCTGGTGGCCGCGATCCGGGCGAACATCCGGCCGCGCGACATCATCACGCGAAAATCGATCGAGAACGCCGTCGCTCTCGTGATGGCGACCGGCGGATCGACCAACGCGGTGCTGCATTACCTCGCCATCGCCAGCGCAGCGGGGGTGAAGTGGACGATCGACGATTTCGAGCGCGTAAGGCGCAAGGTCCCGGTGCTGTGCGCCCTGAAGCCCTCGGGTCCCTACGTCGCAACCGATTTCCACGCCGCGGGCGGTCCGCCGCAAGTGCTGAAAATGTTGCTCGCGCACGGCCTGGTGCACGGCGAATGCCTGACCATCACCGGGCGCACGCTCGCCGAGGAGCTGGCCGGCGTCCCCGAGGAGCCGCGCTCGGGCCAGGACGTGATACGCCCCTGGAACAATCCGGTGTACGCACAGGGGCATCTCGCGATCCTGAGGGGCAACCTCGCGACCGAGGGCTGCGTCGCCAAGATCACCGGCCTCAAGCAGACTTCGATCACGGGGCCGGCGCGAGTGTTCGATTCCGAGCCGGCGGCGATGAAGGCGATCCTCGCGAGGAAAATCAAGGCGGGCGACGTAATCGTGATCCGCTACGAGGGTCCGAAGGGCGGTCCCGGAATGCAGGAGATGCTCGCGCCGACCTCGGCGCTCATCGGCCAGGGCTTAGGCGACTCGGTGGGCCTCGTCACCGACGGCCGCTTCTCCGGCGGCACCTGGGGAATGGTCGTTGGCCACGTGGCGCCGGAGGCTTATGTCGGCGGCACGATCGCGCTCGTGAAGGAAGGCGACTCGATCACGATCGACGCCAAGAAGCGCCTTATTCAGCTGAACGTCTCCGCAAAAGAACTCGCCGCGCGAAAGAAGAAATGGAAACAGCCCAGGCCACGATATACACGCGGCCTCATGGCGAAATACATGAAGCTTGTTTCGACAGCGAGTCTGGGCGCGATCACCGACGCCGGTTGAGCGAGTCTAGTAGCGAACCGGGCTTTCCATAAAGCTCTGCGGCGGGCTGCGGCCGACCAAGGATTCGAGCAGGATCAGCTCGCTGTCAGTGTGGTTGGAAACACTCGCCGGCGCGATCGCGCGCGGACGCTTGTCGCCGTAGATATAGCGCGGCGACTCGTGATGGCGCGTGCTATAGGACTCGCGTGCGCCGCTCATCGTGGCGGCCACGTCCGCCGTGCCGTAGCACAGGCAAAAGTAAGTGCGCGTGGGCTCAGCCTCGATATACGCACCCGTGCCGCGAATGCCAATGGTCGCGGTCGCGGTCACCAGGCGCCGCTCGCCTCCGCCCGCGAAGACGCCGAGCAGCTTTCCGGTCACCAGCCGCAGGGCGCTCACCAGCAAGCCGCTCCCGATCAGCTCGGTACGGGTGCTTTCGCGCACCAAGAATGCGTCCTGGCCGACCACGAACGTGGCATACGCGCCTTTGCCCGTTGCGATCGCGTCGCCGGGGCGCACCGGAGTCCCCGGCTCGGCGGGCTTGCCGTTGACGATCAGCTCGCCTTGAACCGTGCGTACGCCTTGCTTGGCCTGCGCCAGCGCCGATCGAAGCGCTCCCGGCAAAATCCCCGCACCGAGGAGGGCAAGCAGCGCATGGCGCCGCGCGCGATCGATATCCATGCGAGTTTCTCCTTGCAGTTAACCTAGTGTAGTACGCTCTGTGCCCGCAAGGGGTGCAGTGCTACACTGCTGCTCTGGTCTTGCAGTCCTCCGTGATGCCTAATCGTCTTGCCCGGGAAACGAGTCCCTATCTCCAGCAGCACGCGCACAATCCTGTTGATTGGCACGCCTGGGGCGAGGAGGCGCTCGAGCGCGCACGCAAGGAGGACAAGCCGATTCTGCTCTCGGTCGGATACTCCGCCTGCCACTGGTGCCACGTCATGGCGCACGAGTCCTTCGAGGATCCGGCGGTGGCCGAAGTGATGAACCGCTTGTTCGTCAACGTAAAGGTCGACCGCGAGGAGCGTCCGGACCTCGACCAGATCTATCAGCTCGCGCACCAGATGCTCGCCCAGCGGCCGGGCGGCTGGCCGCTCACCATGTTCCTCACGCCCGACGGCGCGCCCTTCTTCGGCGGAACCTATTTTCCCAAGGAGCCGCGCTACAACCTGCCGGGGTTTCCGCAGCTGCTCGAGCGCGTGGCCCAGCTCTACCGCGATCACCGCGAGGAGATCGGTCGCCAAAACGACACGCTCCTCGCCACGTTCGAGAGAATGCACCCCGGGGCTCCCGCGCATCACTCGGAGCTCACCGCGGCGCCGATCGACGCGGCCCTGCGCGGCCTGAAGACGAGTTTCGACTCGCGCTACGGCGGCTTCGGCGGCGCGCCCAAATTCCCGCACCCCGCGGAGCTCGAGTTCTGCCTGCGGCGCTCGGCCTCAGGCGGCGACGGCGCGGCCGAGCGAGTCGCCACGTATACGCTCGAGCGCATGGCGCTCGGGGGCATCTACGACCAGATCGGGGGCGGGTTCGCGCGCTACAGCGTGGATGCCCAGTGGCAGATCCCGCATTTCGAGAAGATGCTCTACGACAACGGGCCGCTCCTGCGCCTGTACTCCGATGCGTGGACCGCGACGAAGAACCCGTTGTTCGCGCGCGTCTCCGCGGAAACCGCGGCGTGGGCGATGCGCGAGATGCAGTCCCCGGAGGGCGGATACTACTCGTCGCTCGACGCCGACTCCGAGCACGAGGAGGGCAAGTTCTACGTCTGGACGCCCGGGGAAGCGCAGGCGCTCGTTTCGCGCGACGAGTACGCGGTGCTCGCGCCGCACTACGGATTGGACGGCACGGCCAACTTCGAGAACACGCACTGGCACCTGAACGTTGCGCACCCGCTCGGCGCCGTGGCCGAGCAGCTCGGGAAGAGCGAGGAAGAATGCGCCCGCCTTCTCGAGTCGGGAAGAAAGAGCGGCTTCTCGCCACCTCCAAGGACGGGGAGGCGCATCTCAACGCCTACCTGGACGACTACGCCTTTCTTCTCGCCGCGCTGATCGAGCTGCTGCAGGCGCAGTTCGAGCGCGATACGCTCGCATTCGCCGAGGAGCTCGCCGAGGTCCTGCTCGATCAGTTCGAGGACAAGGAGAACGGCGGCTTCTTCTTCACCAGCCACGATCACGAGCGCCTGATCCACCGCCCCAAGCCCGGCTACGACAACGCCACGCCTTCGGGCAACGGCGTGGCGGCGCTCGCCCTGCAGCGCCTGCACTTTCTGACCGGCGAGTCGCGCTACGCGCTCGCCGCCGAGCGCACGCTCGCGCAGTTCCACTCCGCGATGAACGAGCAGCCCGGCGGCCACGCCACGCTGCTCATGGCGCTGGAAGAGCGCCTGACCCCCACGCGCACCGTGATCCTGCGCGGGCCGTCGGCCGAGCTCGCCCGCTGGCGCAGCGCGCTCGCGGAACGCTATCTGCCGCACACCGTCGCAATCGCGCTCGGAACCGGACTTCGGGACCTGCCGCCGGTGCTCGCCAAGCCCGCGGGCGGCCGGGTCAACGCCTGGGTGTGCGAAGGCGTTAGCTGTCTTGCGCCCATCGATCGCCTGGAAGACCTGCTGGGACAGGTTTCCAAGCAGGAAAAAATCCAGTAGCATGGCGCCCAATTTTCCAACTCATCAGGAGAATTCATGAAGCCTCTCGTTCTATTCGCCGCCGCCGTTTCGCTCTGCAGCGGCGCGGCGCTCGCCGCCGACGCGCAGCAGCTGCTGAAGGAAAAGGCATGCCTCAGCTGCCATACCCTGGACAATAAACTGGTTGGCCCCGCGTACAAGGAGGTGGCCGCCAAATACAAGTCCCGCAAGGACGCCGAAGCGTATCTCGCGAAGAAGATCAAGGAAGGCTCGACCGGCGTATGGGGCGCCGTTCCCATGCCGCCCAACGGGACCGTCGCCGACGACGAGGCGAGGACGCTCGCGAAGTACATCCTGACGGTGAAGTAGGCGAGTTTGGTTTGTGCAGGGGCCGGCGTTGTCGCCGGCCCTTTTTGCTGCCGTCAACCCCGCTGGGTTTACCTCGGCGAACCGCCGCCGCGTCAAATTGACAGCCCCTTGGGGGGTCCGCATAATCAGGCAACCTTTTCCGCGGCGTTTTGATCCGGAGGTAGCCATGATCCGCTCCAATTTCGGCGTCGTCGCGATCGCAGCCATGGCGGCCGTTTCCGGCTGCGGCGAAGACAAGAAGGCCCAGGCCCCGGCAAAACCCACGATCAGCATCGCCATCGGAAGCGCGGCCCCGCTGACCGGGGGCATCGCTCACCTCGGCAAGGACAACGAGAACGGGACGCGGCTCGCGGTGGAAGAGGCGAACGCGGCGAAAATCAAGATCGACGGCAAGGACGCCACGTTCGATCTGGTGTCCCATGACGATCAGGCCGATCCCAAGGTCGGCACCACCATCGCGCAGAAGCTCGTCGATGCCAGGGTCGCCGGCGTGGTCGGACATCTGAACTCCGGCGTGACGATTCCCGCCTCGGCCGTCTACAACGGCGCCAACCCCCCGATCCCGATGATCACGGGCTCGGCGACCAACCCCAAGCTGACCGAGCAGGGCTTCAGGAATGTCTTTCGCGTGGTCGGCCGCGACGACCAGCAGGGCCCCGCGATCGCGAGCTATCTGGCTTCAAATGCGAAGCCCAGGCTCGCCGCGGTGATCGACGACGCGACCGCCTACGGCGAGGGCCTCGCGAACGAGGTCGAGAAAACGCTCAAGGCCGCAGGCGTGAAAGTGCTTGCGCGCGAGAAGGGCACCGACAAGACCGCCGACTGGAAGGCCGTGCTCACCAAGGTGAAGGGACGCAATCCCGACGCGGTGTTCTACGGCGGCATGGATGCGACGGCCGGGCCTCTGCTCAGGCAGGGACGCGAGCTCGGCATCAAGGCCGTGTTCGCGTTCGGCGACGGCGCCTGCACCGACAACATGAAACAGCTGGCGGGCGAGGCGGCCGACGGCCTGCTGTGCTCGCAGGCCGGGATTCCCCCGCAGGCGGCCTCGCAGAAGTTCCTCGACGCCTACAAGAAGCGCTTCAGCATCGACCCGATCCTCTACGCGCCTTTCACCTACGATGCGACGAATCTGCTCATCGAGGCGATGAAAAAAGCCGACTCGGCCGACCCGGCGAAGTACCTGCCGGAGCTGCAGAAAATCGACTTCAACGGCGCGACCGGCAGGATCGTCTTCGACGCGAAGGGCGACCGCAGCGACGCCGAGATGACGATCTTCACGATGAGCGCCGGAAAACTGCTGCCGATCGCGATCATCAAGAGCGGCAAGACCATCAAGTACGAGGACTTCGTCGCGCAGGCTGCGGCACCCAGGCCGGGGGATGGGGCGAAGCGGTAAACGCGTTTGAACGAGGACGCGAAAGACGGCACCTGCGGGTGCCGTTTTTGCTGCTCCCCATTCCCGAGGAAGAATCCGGGCTGAGGGCGGGCTTCGGACAATCTCACCGTCGCATGGACATTTTCATCCAGCAAATGATCAACGGCCTGACGCTGGGGGCGGTCTATGCCATGGTCGCGCTCGGCTACACGATGGTCTACGGCATCATCCAGCTCATCAACTTCGCGCACGGCGAAGTGGTGATGTTCGGCGCGATGGTGGCGTTCTCGGTGATCGGCGCGCTGGCGCCCTCGGGCCTGCCGCCGCTCGCGATCGTGCTGGCCGCCACCGGCTGCGCGATCCCGGTGTGCATGCTGATCGGCTACGCGATGGAGCGGGCGGCGTACCGGCCGCTGCGCGGCGCGCCGCGGCTTGCGCCCCTGATCACGGCGATCGGCATATCGATCATCCTGCAGCACGTGGCGATGATGATCTGGAGCCGCAACCCGCTCGCCTTTCCGCAGATCATCAAGGTGGAGTCCTACCCCATCGCCGGAGCCGCCATCAGCAACGTGCAGATAGCGATTCTCGCGGTGTCGGTCGCGATGATGGCGGGTCTCGCGGCGCTGGTGTATCGAACGCGGCTCGGGACCGCGATGCGGGCGACCGCGCAGAACCCCCAGGTCGCGGGTCTGATGGGGATCGACGCGAACCGCATCGTCGCGCTGACTTTCGTCATCGGCGCGGCGCTCGCCGCGGTGGCCGGGGTCATGGTGGCGAGCTACTACGGCATCGCCCACTACACGATGGGATCGCAGCTCGGCCTCAAGGCGTTCTGCGCGGCGGTGCTGGGCGGCATCGGCAACGTCCCAGGCGCCATGCTGGGCGGGGTGCTGCTCGGCGTGGTGGAAGCGCTCGGCGCCGGCTACATCGGCGATCTGACCGGCAATGTGTTCGGCTCGAACTACCAGGACGTGTTCGCGTTCATCGTGCTGATCGCGGTGCTGGTGTTCCGGCCTTCCGGGCTGCTCGGCGAGCGGGTCGGGGATAGAGCGTGAAGGAGTGAACGGGTGAGCGGCGAAAGCTGGAGAGCGCGGCCTGCCGCGCTGTGGGCAGGCGTGGCGCTCGTCGCGCTCGCGCTGCTCGCGCTGCCGTTTGCGCTCGCGGCGGTGGGCACGACCTGGGTGCGGATCACGAATCTCGCGATCCTGTTCGTGTTCCTGTCGCTCGGCCTGAACATCGTGGTCGGCTTCGCCGGGCTGCTCGACCTCGGCTACATCGCCTTTTACGCGGTGGGGGCCTACGTCTACGCGCTGCTTGCCTCTCCGCACTTCAACATC
>VBDM01000131.1 GCA_005881355.1 Betaproteobacteria bacterium | reverse complement strand
GGAGGGGCCGCAAGCTCATGAGCTGACCTCGACAACGACTGGTTCGAATCTGACCCGGCAAACCGGAAGCGGTTCACCGGGGGGCGCGACCTCTCAGGCCCGTTTGAGGAGCGCCTCGATCTCTTCCGTCGCGGCGGGCTTCGCAAAGGCGGCTTTGAGCACTTCGCCGAGGAGCACGACGGCAGGGCCTGCGCCCGTCTTGCGCGCGAGCTCCGGCAGATCCGCAAGCGTCCCGCGGAGCACGCGCCGCTCGGGAAGCGTCGCGCTCTCCACCAGGGCGAGCGGGGTGTCCTTCGGCTTGCCGCGCTTGATCAATTCGGCGCCGATCGCGTCGGCGAGGCCCGCGCCCATGTAGATCACCGCCGTGTCGGCCGCCAGCACGCTCGCGACCCAGTCGTTTTCGCGCTCGCCGTTTGCGGCGCGGGGCGTGACGAAGACGACATGACGGGCGAAACCGCGGCGCGTGAGCGACACGCCGAGCTCGGCGCTCGCGGCCGTCGCCGCGGTCACTCCCGGGACGATCTCGAAGTCGATTCCCGCGGCGCGCAGCGCGTCGATTTCTTCCTGCGCGCGGCCGAAGAGCGTAGGATCGCCGCCCTTCAGGCGCACCACGATTTTGTGATCGCGCGCGGCATCCACCAGCCGCTTGTTGATGAACTTCTGCGCGGTCGAATGGCGGCCGGAGCGCTTGCCCACGGCGATTTTCTCCGCGCGCGCGGCGAGCTCGAGCGTCCGAGGATGCACCAGCGCGTCGTGGAACACGACATCGGCGCGCTTCAGGATCTCGGTCGCCCGCAGCGTGAGCAGATCGGGCGCGCCGGGGCCGGCGCCGACCAGATAGACCTTGCCCGGCATCTCATCCATCGATCATTCCCGCGGCGACCGTCTGGTTGGTCGCTTCGTCGATCAGGATAAAGGAGCCGGTGGCGCGGTTCAACCCGTAGGGATCGACGAAAAGCGGCTGGGCGAGCGCGAGGGTCACGTGCGCGATGTCGTTCATCGCGAGACCCGCGGGCGACGGCTGCCGCTCGAGCGTGTCGATATCGACGCGGTCGTTGAGCGAGACGAGCTTCGCCTTCACGCTGCGCGTGGTGTGCTTGAGCACCGCGGCGGGCAGGGCCTTGGCGTCGAGAAACTCGGCCGACAGCCAGCAGATGCGCGCTTCGACGGTTTTCGCCGCGCGCGGCGGGTTGTCCGGGTCTGCGATCAGGTCGCCGCGCGAAATGTCGATGTCGTCGGCGAGGACCAGGGTCACCGAATCCCCGGCGACCGCGACGGGCAGCGACCTGTCGAGCGAGACGATGTTCTCGACGACCGTGCGGCGCCCCGAGGGCAGCGCGAGCACCTCGGCGCCGCGGGCAAGCACTCCCGACTCGAGCCGGCCGGCATAACCGCGGAAGTCGGTTCCGGCGCCGGGCCGCACCACGAGCTGCACCGGAAAGCGGAACGGCAGGGAGTCGGCCTCGTCGGCAATCTCGATTTCCTCGAGCGCGGCGAGCAGCGTCGGGCCGCTGTACCAGCCGAGGGCCGCGCCGCGCTCGACCACTAGATCGCCGCGCAGCGCCGACATCGGAATGAAGCGCAGGTCGGCGATCCCGAACGCCGAGGCAAAGCCGAGAAAATCGCGGCGGATGCGGTCGAACACGGCTTGGTCGTAGCCGACGAGGTCCATCTTGTTCACCGCCACGATGACGTGATGCACTCCCAAGAGGTGCGCGATGGTCGCGTGGCGCCGCGTCTGCGCGAGCACGCCTTTGCGCGCATCGATGAGGATCACCGCCGCGTCGGCGGTGGAGGCGCCGGTCACCATGTTGCGCGTGTATTGCTCGTGGCCGGGCGTGTCGGCGATGATGAACTTGCGCCGCGGCGTGGCGAAGTAGCGGTACGCGACGTCGATGGTGATGCCCTGCTCGCGCTCGGCCTCCAGGCCATCGGTGAGCAAGGACAGATCGATGTCTTCCTGCCCGCGCTTGCTCGAGGCGCGGGCGACCGCGGCGAGCTGGTCCTCGAGAACAGCGCTCGTATCGTGCAGAAGCCGCCCGATCAGCGTGCTCTTGCCGTCGTCGACGCTCCCTGCCGTGATGAAGCGCAGCACGCCACGGTCTTCGGTCTGCTGCGTCTTTCGCTCGATCTCACCGAGTAAAGTCATAGGTGGTTTCTCGTCGACCCGGGGGTTCCATCAGGTTCAGAAGTATCCCTGCTTCTTGCGCCGCTCCATGGAGGCTTCGGAAGTCTGGTCGTCCATGCGCGTCGCGCCGCGCTCTGTCACGGTGGTGCGCGCCGTCTCGACGACGATCTCGGCCGGCGTCGCGGCCGTCGATTCGACCGGGCAGGTGCAGCTGATGTCGCCCACCGTGCGGAACCGCACCGAGAGCTCTTCCACCGGCTCGCCCTCGCGCGGCGGAGTGATGCCGGTCACCGGCACCAGCAGCCCGTTCCGCCGCACGACCTGCCGCCGGTGGGCGTAGTAGAGCGAGGGCACTGCGAGCCGCTCGCGCTCGATGTACTGCCACACGTCGAGCTCGGTCCAGTTGCTGATCGGAAACACCCGCATGTGCTCGCCCTTGTGGACGCGTGTGTTGTAGAGGTTCCACAGCTCGGGACGCTGGTTCTTGGGGTCCCACTGGCCGAAGTCGTCGCGGAAAGAGAAGATGCGCTCTTTCGCGCGCGCTTTTTCCTCGTCGCGTCGCGCCCCGCCGATCGCGGCGTCGAACGAAAACTCCTCGATCGCTTCGAGGAGGGTCACCGATTGCGCCGCGTTGCGGCTGTCCTCCTGCCGGTGCAGCTGCACCGTGCCCCGGCGCATCGACTCCTCGACCGAGCGCACGATCAGGCGCTCCTCGAGCTCGGCCGCGCGCGCATCGCGGAACGCGATCACTTCGTCGAAGTTGTGCCCGGTGTCGATGTGCAGAAGCGGGAAGGGGAACCTCGCGGGGCGGAACGCCTTTTCCGCCAAACGCAGGAGCACGATCGAATCCTTGCCGCCGGAGAAGAACAACACGGGATTCGCGCACTCGCCTGCAACTTCGCGCAGGATGAAGATCGCCTCGGACTCGAGCCAGTCGAGATGGCTGCGCGAGGGCAGCGTGCCGCGCTCCGCGCGCGGCTTCTCAAGCACCGCGCTCATGCTTCCGTCTTGGCGCGCATCAGGCGCCCGTCGGGCGAAAGGTGCAAGCCGCCCCGGCGCGCACGTCCTCGCCCGCAACCGTGGGACGCGTGCAGGGCGCGCAGCCGATCGAGCGGTAGCCCTGGTCGTGGAGCGCGTTGTACGGAATATCGCCGGCGCGGATCGCGGCCCAGACCTCGTCCTCGCTCCACTCGGCGAGCGGGTTGAACTTCACGATGCCGTGCGTCGCGTCGTAGTCCTGCGGCTTGAGCTCGGCGCGGGTGACGGCCTGCTCGCGGCGCTGGCCGGTGATCCAGGCTTGCTTGCCTTTGAGTGCGCGCGCGAGCGGCTCGACCTTTCTGATGTGGCAGCAGCGCTTGCGCAGCTCCACGCTCTCGTAGAAGGCGTCGCGGCCGAAATCGGCTACGTAACCCGCCACCGCCTGCGGATCGGGCCGGAGCACGCGCACCTCGTAGCCGTAGCGCTTGCGGATCGCGGCGATCACGTCGAGCGTATCGGCGTGCAGCCGTTCGGTGTCGAGGGTAAAGATCTCGATGTCGAGCTTGCGCCGCAGGATGGCGTCCGTGATCACCATGTCCTCGGCCGACAGGCTGGATGAAAGCGCTGCCGGGGAATGTTCGAGCGCCACGCGAGCGAGCAGGCGCTCGAGTTCGTCGATCTTGCGTTTCAGCGTCTCGTTCATGGCTTGCCCGAGGCGAGCCGGCGGCGGAAGAGCGGTGACGGTCTTAGGACGGAAGTCTGGTAGCCGGCGCTGAAAGTGCCGAACACGGAAAGCGCCGCCTGCGGGTCCTGGTCTTCGCGCAGCGCGAAAGCGTCGAACCCGCACTGCTCCATGAAGTACAGGTGGTCGTGGAGCACGTCGCCGATCGCGCGCAGCTCTCCCTTGAATCCGTGGCGCTCGCGCAAAAGGCGCGCGATCGAATACCCGCGGCCGTCGCCGAACTTGGGGAAATTCACTGCGATGACCGCGAAGCGCTCGACCTCGCCCGCGATGGCTTCGGGACCTTCGTTCGCGTCGAGCCACACGCCGATCTTTCTCGGATAGGCCAGGAAATCCTCGCGCCGCCCGAGCCAGAGCGCCAGCGGCACGATCACGTCGCCCGACTCCGGGACCTCGGGCAGCTCGCCCGCGGGCCCGCGCTTAAAGAGTCGCCAATTGTCCGCGACGATGCGCCGATCTTTGATCAGCGTTGCCATAGACGAATTCCTTGAAGGGTTCGACGCCGATGCGGCCAACGACGTCGATGAAGCGCTCGGCGTCGCTGTCGCGGCGCTCAAGATAACAATCGACCAGCCGCTCGATCACGTCGGGCATTTCGGCGCGGGCAAAAGACGGGCCGATCACCTTGCCCAGCGACGCGGTCACGCCGGGGCGGATCTCCCCCTGGTTGCCGCCGATCTGGACCTGGTACCACTCCTCGCCGTTCTTGTCGACGCCGAGGATGCCGATGTGGCCGACGTGATGGTGGCCGCAGGCGTTCATGCAGCCCGAGATATTGAGGTCGAGCTCGCCGATGTCGTGCAGGTAGTCCAGATCGTCGAAACGCTGCTGGATCGCCTCCGCGACCGGGATCGACTTGGCGTTGGCGAGCGAGCAGAAATCTCCGCCCGGGCAGCAGATGATGTTGGTCAGAAGCCCGAGATTTGGCGTCGCGAAACCGAGCGCCTTGATTTCCCGCCAGAGCGTATGCAGATCGGATTGCCGGACGTCGGCGAAGATCAGGTTTTGCTCGTGCGAGACGCGCAGCTCGCCGAACGAATAGCGGTCCGCGAGATCGGCGATCCTGTCCATTTGATCGGCGGTGACGTCCCCGGGCGGAATGCCGGTCTTCTTGAGCGAGAGCGTTACCGCGGCGTAGCCGGGCCTCTTGTGCGGGAAGATGTTCCTCGCGTGCCAGGTGGAAAAAGCGCGGTCTGAGCTGAGCGCGGCCTCCAGCCCCGGGTCCATCGCCGGGAGCTTCGCGTAGCTCGGGCGGGTGAAGCGCCTCTCGATCCGTGCGATCTCTTCGGCGACGAGCGTAGAAGGCCCGTCCTTCAGGTGCGCCCATTCGGCCTCGACTTCCTCGCGGAATTTCTCGGGGCCGCGCTCCTTCACCAGGATCTTGACGCGGGCCTTGTGGATGTTGTCGCGCCGCCCGTAGCGGTTGTACACCCGCAGGATCGCCTCGAGATAGGTCAGGAGGTGCGGCCAGGGCAGGAACTCGCGGATGACGAAGCCGATCATCGGCGTGCGGCCGAGGCCGCCTCCGACGAGCACCTTGAAGCCGACTTCGCTCTTGGCATCCTTGACCGCGTGCAGGCCGATGTCGTGCACCGCGACCGCGGCGCGGTCGGACCGGGCGCCGTTCACCGCGATCTTGAACTTGCGCGGAAGGTAGGAGAACTCCGGGTGGAAGGTCGACCACTGGCGGATCACTTCGCACCAGGCGAAGGAGTCCACGATCTCGTCTTGGGCCACGCCGGCGAAGTGGTCGGTGGTGGTATTGCGGAAGGAATTTCCCGAGGTCTGGATCGCGTGCATTTGCACCGTCGCGAGCTCGGCGAGTATATCGGGAACTTCCTCGAGCTTCGGCCAGTTGAGCTGCAGGTTCTGGCGCGTGCTGAAGTGGCCGTAACCGCGATCGTAAGTACGCGCGATGTGCGCGAGCTTTCTCAGCTGCCTGGTCGAGAGCAGGCCGTAGGGAATCGCGATGCGCAGCATCGGCGCGTAGCGCTGGATGTAGAGGCCGTTGCGCAGCCGCAGCGCCCTGAACTCGTCCTCGGAGAGCTTGCCGGCGAGGAAGCGCCGCGTCTGGTCGCGGAACTGGGCGACGCGCTCGTCAACGAGCTTCTGGTCGATTTCGTCGTAGAGGTACACGGATGTCTAGAAGGCGAGCTTGCCGCCGATGAGGACCAGCATTCCGGCGAGCGCTGTGCGCAGCAGCCGTTCCGGGATCTTCTGGCTGAGCGCGCTTCCGAGCCAGATCCCGGGCAGCGAGCCGATGAGAAGGGCGACGAGAAGTTGCCAGTCGACGGCACCTGCCGCCGCGTGGCCGAGTCCGGCGACGAGCGTCAACGGCACTGCATGGGCGATGTCGGCGCCGACGATGCGGGCGGCCGCGAGGTCCGGATAGAGGAAGAAAAGCGCGGTGACCCCGAGCGCACCCGCACCCACCGAGGACACCGTGACCAGTACGCCGAGAATCGCCCCGACAGTCATCGTCCGCCGCGCGGTGGACGCCTCTTCGGCCTTGGCTACGGCGCGCTGCGCCGCGCGGGCGTGCAGCTTTTCCCTGAAGATCAGTGCGCCCGCGGTGAGGATCAGCGCGATCCCGAGCGCCACGCTCACGATCGCCGAAAGCTTGCCGGGGTCGGGCACGAACGCGTGCAGCAGCAGCAGCGTGACGGCGGAGGCCGGGACGCTGCCGGCAGCGAGCCGGCCGACGATTTTCCAGTCGACGTTGCCGCGGCGCGCGTGCGCCCAAGCGCCGCCCGTCTTGGTCAACGCGGCGAAAAGCAGGTCCGTTCCCACCGCAGTCACGGGCGCAACCCCGAACACGAGCACGAGCAGCGGCGTCATCAGCGAGCCGCCGCCGACGCCGGTGAGACCGACGATCGCGCCGACCGCAAAACCCGAAAGCGTATAGAGCCAATCCATCTGTTTTTCGTCAGAGGAGGCAATCGTAGCGCCTACACCTAATACCTCAAAAGACTTTTGTGTTAGAATTTAATAACCGAAATATATTACATAAGTCTATGAATTTTCAGCAATTGCGTTACGTCCGCGAGACCGTAAGGCAGGGCTTGAATCTCACCGAGGCGGCCAAGAAGCTCCACACTTCCCAGCCCGGGGTCTCCAAGCAGATCCGCGAGCTCGAGAACGAGCTCGGCGTGGAGATTTTCGTGCGCCATGGCAAGCGCATCATCGCCCTGACCGAGCCAGGCAAGGCGGTGGTCGAGGTGGTGGAGCATCTGCTGCAGGAAGCCGAGAACCTGAAGCAGATCGGGCGCGAATTCCGCGACCAGGCGGCAGGCACGCTCACGATCGCCACGACCCACACGCAAGCGCGCTATTCGCTGCCCAAAGTGGTGAGCGCGTTCAAGCGGCGCTATCCGAAAGTGCACCTGACGCTCAAGCAGGGCAATCCCCCCCAACTCGCCGAGATGGTCGTCGCCGGAGAGGCCGACATCGCGATCGCCACCGAAGCGCTCGATCAATATCCGAAGCTGCTCGCGCTCCCCGGCTATCAATGGCAGCACTGCGTGGTCGTGCCCGAGGAGCATCCGCTCCTCGGAGAAAAGCGCGTAACCCTCGAGATGCTCGCCCAGTACCCGATCGTCACTTACGATCCGGCGTTTGCCGGGCGCAGCCACATCGACGAGGCGTTCCAGGCGCAGGGTCTCGCGCCCGACATCGTGCTCTCGGCGGTCGACTCCGATGTGATCAAGACCTACGTGGAGCTGGGTCACGGAATCGGCATCATCGCCGCCGTGGCCTTCGACGAGAAGCGCGACCGGCACCTGCGCGCGGTCGCCGCCGGGCATCTTTTCGGCACGATGACCACGCGCGTCGCCGTGCGCCGCGGCGCCGCGCTGCGAGGGTTCGCTTATGTCTTTATCGAGTTGTTCTCGCCGCAGCTCACGCGCAAGCTCATCGACACCGCGCTCGCGGGCAAAAGCGAGATGTACGAGCTTTAGTCGGTTGCCGGCTGCCGGACCGGCTAATCCCCGGTTGGCGCGATGCGGAACGCCATTACCGAAGGCACGGCGTTGAGGGCCTCGGAGAGGAGGCGGGTATTGCCGCGGTCGGGCGAGTGGATCACCATGTGGTATTCGAATATCCTGCCCTCGTCGGTGACGCTGTAGTTCATGTTGGCGACGATGAACCCCTGCCGCTCGACCATCGCCCGCAGCTCGGCCTCGGGCAGGGCGGCGTTGCGAAGGAAAGCCACCGTGAGGTTCGCGTAGAACTCGATCGGCATCCGGCGCTCGATCCAGCGGAACACCGAGAGCACGATGAGTGTCATCGCCGTCGCGATGCCCGCGGGGAAGTAGAAGCCGACCCCGATCAGGATTCCGATC
>VBDM01000130.1 GCA_005881355.1 Betaproteobacteria bacterium | reverse complement strand
GTCGTCGCTCGCGGACAAGCAGAGCACCGAGGTGAGCAGGCGCGAGCGCAACGTGACGGTCGAGCGCGAGCGCCGCACCTGGGGCGTGTTCGATTTCGAGCAGCCGGTGAGCGGCTGCCGCTTCGCGCCGCGCTGCCCGCTGTACCAGGACAAGGGCCGCCCCGCGGTCTGCACCGATCCCGCTTCCGAGCCGCAGTTGAGGGACGTGGGGCAGGGACACGTGGTGGCGTGTCATTTCGCATAGCGCGCTTCCGGTAGAAATGCCGGAATATCCAACGAAAATGCATACTATTTCATACCTTTAGGGGCATCCACTAATGTAGTCTTGCGCGGATATTTTCCTAAATAAGCCTTGGGGGAACGGGGGGGTACATCGATGAAAATTCCTACATCTTATCTGCGCATGACCGCGATAGCTGCGTTGGCGGGCGGGTTGTTTGGCTGCGGCGGCGGTGGCAGTGGCGGCGGCGGCGGGCCCGCCGTCCCGGCCGCAGGCAACGCCGCGATTTCCCCCCCGCCGACAACTGCGGTGGCGATTACAACGGGTGCACAGACGACGAACACAACGATCGCCGCGGTGGCCCTCCAGGCCGTGAACGGCGCTGGGGTCGTGGGTATCGGGAACGGGAATTCGATTACTCCGCTTGGCGTCGAGGTCCAGCCTGCCGCCACCAAAACCATGCGCTTGACGGCCGTAGAACTCGTGCGGCGCCATGCAGGAACGATTAGAGACCGCAAGCCTTCTGCTTCGGTCACGGGCGCGCTGGTCGTAGATACCACGCCGTGCTTCGTCAGTGGCACACAAACCCTCGTGTTCGACAACATGAACATGAGCGGAAACTTCTCTCAGATCTTCGTGCACTGCGACGAGGGAGGAGGTGCAGTCTTCCATGGCACGATCTCGTCGACAGGCGTTTCTTTCAGCTCCACGCTGGGCAACAACGCAGGCGATCCCTACACCGAATCTGTGGCTGCGACCATGGCGATCGACCTGTCGGTCACCACCGCCAGTCCGCCTGGGGTCCTGGTTTCCCAGGGTTCGCTCAGCTTCAGCTCAAGTTTCTCCGGAATGATGGAACCCGACGGGGTCGGTGGTGTTACTCCCGGCTTCCCAACGCACTTCGAGACGCGAATCTTCGGCACGAGTTTGCTGGGGTCCGATGGCGTGAACAGCGAGCAGTTGTCGAATTTCGACTTGACCGCCGTGGATGACGACGCAGCAGGAACGACCTTTAACGGTCATTTCACGTACGCGAACAGCGCGATCAACGGTGCCGTGACGGTTAATATCACCACAGAGATTCAATTTGCTTCGGGCGCCGTCCATCCGCATGCGGGAGTAATTGAAATTACCTCTTCGGTATCCGGGAAGATCAAAGTGACTATCTTGAACGACGTCAGCAGCTCGAGTCCGAGCGTTCAGGTGGACGTCTTCGCAAACGCTACAGATACGATCCCGGTCAATACTTATCAGCTGACCTGGGCCGACTTTGACGCGCTAGCCTGACAGCAGCGAAGCGATAATCATCTTTCAGAAATTCAAGGCGCGAGCGAGAAACGCTCGCGCCTTTTTGTTTTTATGCAAGCATGACCGACAGGCTAGTGCGATAGTGGGCGATCGCCCATGAAGAATTTAACAGCTAAGCCCGGTTTTATTCGCGCGCTCTGCGCTGCGTTCGTGCTCCTCGGGCCTCTCGAATCCAAGGCCCAGCCGCAAGAAGGCTCCGAGATCGAAATCGGCGCATCCGTGCTGAACTTCGGTTACAAGGAGTTCAGCGAGAGCGGCAAGCTTCTCGATCGGGAATACGCAAACATCCCGGGGACGATGCTTCGGCTCAGTCATTCGCGCAAGCCGTTTCTTTTTGCCGGCGAGGTTTCTTACTACGGCGGGGACGTTGTCTACGACGGCCAGACGAATACGGGCGTTCCCATCACTACGCGCACCGGCGAGAAGATCCTCGATATGGCGGCGCGCGCGGAATACTGGCAGGCGACGCCGGGAGGGTTCAATTACGCTCTGTACGCCGGAGCGGGTTACCGTCGCTGGGAGCGGGACATTCGGCCGACGCGCACGGCCACCGGCGCGCCGGTAAGCGGGCTGTTTGAGATCTATCAATGGTGGTTCGGCCTGCTGGGCGCCAAGTTCACTCTCTTTGAGTCGCCGCAGGCGCGGTGGCTGTGGGACGCCCGCGTCGTTCGTCCGGTGAATCCTTCAATCACGGTGGATTCTCCCGGCCAGTACGATAGGGTCCGGCTGGGTCTCGGGGAACGCTGGGGCTGGCGGTTGGCACTTCCGTGGCGCTATGGCATGAGCCAGACGGCGAGTTTGACCGTCGAGCCGTTTGTCGAAAGCTTCGAGCTTGGGCGCAGCGCTACGGTAACTGTTACCAACAATGGCACACCAGCTGGTACGGTAACCGAGCCGAGGAGCGAGACCCGTAACTACGGACTGGCAATCAGCGTTAGTTCCCGCTTTTGAACCCGAGACTACATATTGCGGCGGTATTGGCCCCCCACCTCAAAGAGCGCGTGCGTGATCTGACCGAGAGAGCAGCAGCGTACCGCGTCCATCAGCACCGCGAAAACGTTCTCGTCTCTGATTACCGTCTGCTGGAGGCGTTTCAGCATCGGGCCCGACTCCTTCCGATTGCGCTGATGGAATTCCTCGAGCCGCTTGAGCTGGGACTGCTTTTCCTCTTCGGTCGAGCGGATGAGCTGGAGCTTTTGAGGAACCGGGTCTCCACGGGGGTTTAGGAAGGCGTTGACGCCGATGATCGGGTACGAGCCGTCGTGCTTCTTGTGCTCGTAGTCCAGGGATTCTTCCTGGATCCTGCCGCGCTGATAGCCGGTCTCCATCGCTCCGAGCACCCCGCCCCGCTCGGAAATCGCCTCGAATTCCTTCAGCACCGCCTCCTCGACGAGGTCGGTCAGCTCCTCGATGATGAACGAGCCCTGGTTCGGGTTCTCGTTCTTGCCCAGGCCCCATTCCCTGTTGATGATGAGCTGGATCGCCATCGCCCGGCGCACCGATTCCTCGGTCGGCGTCGTGATCGCCTCGTCGTAGGCGTTGGTGTGCAGCGAATTGGTGTTGTCGTAGGTCGAGATCAGCGCCTGCAGCGTGGTGCGGATGTCGTTGAAGGCGATTTCCTGGGCGTGCAGCGAGCGTCCCGAGGTCTGCGAGTGGAACTTGAGCCGTTGGCTGCGCTCGTTCGCGCCGTACTTCTCCTTCATCGCGACCGCCCAGATGCGGCGCGCGACGCGCCCGAGCACCGCGTACTCCGGATCCATCCCGTAGCTGAAGAAAAAGGACAGGTTCGGCGCAAAATCGTCGATTTTCATTCCGCGCGCGAGGTAGGCCTCCACGAAGGTGAAGCCGTTTGCGAGCGTGAAGGCGAGCTGCGAGATCGGGTTCGCCCCGGCCTCGGCGATGTGAAAACCCGAAATGGAGGCCGAGTAGAAGTTGCCGATGCCGTGCTCGATGAAGTACTCCTGGATGTCGCCCATCACCTTGAGCGAGAACTCGGTGGAGAAGATGCACGTGTTCTGGCCCTGGTCCTCCTTGAGGATGTCCGCCTGCACCGTGCCGCGCACCGTTGACAGGATCTGAGCTTTGATTTGCGCGCGTTCGTCCGAAGCCGGCTCGCCGCCTTTTTCCAGCCTGAGCTTGTCGAGCTGCTGATCGATAGCCGTGTTGAAAAACATCGCGAGAAGGGTCGGCGCCGGTCCGTTGATGGTCATGCTGACGCTCGTCGCCGGGTCGAGCAGGTCGAAGCCCGAGTAGAGCACCTTCATGTCCTCGAGCGTGGCGATCGAGACGCCCGAGTTGCCGACCCTCCCGTAGATATCCGGGCGCGGATCGGGGTCGAAGCCGTAGAGCGTCACCGAATCGAACGCGGTCGAGAGGCGCTTCGCCGGCATGTCCTTCGACAGCAGGTGAAAGCGCCGATTGGTCCGGAACGGGTCGCCTTCGCCCGCGAACATGCGCGTGGGATCTTCGTTTTCGCGCTTGAAGGCGAACACGCCGGCGGTAAACGGGAACGAGCCGGGCAGGTTCTCGCGCATCCGCCACTTGAGGATCTCGCCGTGATCCTCGAACGAAGGCAGCGAGACCTTGGGCACCTTGGTCCCGGAAAGGGAAGTCGTGCTGAGCCGGGTGCGGATTTCCCTGTCGCGGATCCTGGCCACGTTCTCGTCGCCGGCGTAGCTTTTCTTCGTCTCCGGCCAATCGTCGAGGAGCTCCTTCGAGCGTGGCTCGAGCTTCGCGCTCCTCTCCTCGATAAGCGAGTCGAGCATGGCGGCGTCCCTGCCCACTTTCTCGAGCATGCGCTTCGACGCCGTGAGCTGCTGCCGCTCGCGGGCGATCTTCGACTGCTCCTGCGCGCGCCGGTGATAGCCGCGCATCGTCTCGGCGATCTCGGCGAGATAGCGCACCCGTGCGGACGGGACAATCACGTTCCTTCCCGAGGAGGCGCGCACCTGGACGACGGGCAGCATGCCCGGCTTCACCTTCAGTCCGATTTCGACGAACTTCGGCAGGATGCCCTGGTAGAGCGCGGTGACGCCGTCGTCGTTGAAGCGCGAGGCGATGGTGCCGTACACCGGCATGCGCTCCGACGGCTCGCCGAAGAGCTTGCGGTTGCGCTGCACCTGCTTTCTCACGTCGCGCAGCGCGTCCTCCGCCCCCCGCCGGTCGAACTTGTTGACCGCGACGAAATCGGCAAGATCGAGCATGTCGATCTTCTCGAGCTGGCTCGCCGCGCCGTACTCGGGGGTCATGACGTAGAGCGATACGTCGACGAGCGGCACGATCGCGGCGTCGCCCTGGCCGATTCCGGAGGTCTCGACCACGACCAGGTCGAAGCCGGCCACGCGGCATGCGGCGATCGCGTCGGCGAGCGCCGCGGAGACTTCCCGGGTCCGATGGCGTTCATGCGGATGCGGTCGCCGAGCAGCGCCCCGCCGCTCTTGCGCCGCGACGGATCGACCGCGAGCACGGCGATATCGAGCCGGTCGTCCTGGTCGAGCCGGAAGCGGCGGATCAGCTCGTCGGTCAGCGAGGACTTGCCCGACCCGCCGGTGCCGGTGATGCCGAGCGCGGGGACGGCCAGTGCGTCGGCCTCCTTCAGCACCTGCTCTCGCAGCCTCGCCGCCTGGCCGTTCTCCAGCGCGGTGATCACTCGCGCGAGCGCCCGGCGGTCTCCTGATTTCACTGCCTTCAGGTCCTTCGGCGCGTACTGCGACAGGTCCTCGTCGCAGCGGGAGAGCATGTCGTCGACCATGCCCTGCAGGCCCAGCTTCCGGCCGTCCTCGGGCGAATAGATGCGCGCGACGCCGTAAGCCTCGAGCTCGCTGATTTCCTCGGTCACGATCACCCCGCCGCCACCGCCGAACACTTTGATGTTCTCCCCCCCTCGCTCGCGCAGGAGCTCGATCATGTACCTGAAGTACTCGACATGGCCGCCCTGATACGAGGACACCGCGACGCCATGCACGTCCTCCTGGAGCGCGGCGGTGACGACCTCCTCGGCCGAGCGGTTGTGGCCGAGGTGGATGACCTCGCAGCCGCTCGCCTGCAGGATGCGGCGGATGATGTTGATGGAGGCGTCGTGGCCGTCGAACAGCGACGCCGCGGTCACGAAGCGGATCTTGTTTTTCGCCTTGTATTCGGTGCGCTGAGACCCTGCGCTCAAGTCTGTCATGGCTGCCCCGGCACGTCCTGCTCTGCAGCAGGGGAAAAAAGCCTACGTGACGTTTACGTTAACGTCAAGAAATTCCGTCCCTGATCCTGAATCAGCGCATTGCGTTCAAACGGCGGCGTGGCGCAGCCTCAACGCGTTGACCACCACCGATACCGAGCTCGCGCTCATCGCCGCCGCCGCGATCATCGGGCTGAGGAGA
>VBDM01000129.1 GCA_005881355.1 Betaproteobacteria bacterium | reverse complement strand
CTGCAGCAAGCCGCGTATTTGGCCCGTCGTGCTGGTGGCGTCATCCATCTGGGTATCCACCGCAATGGCGATCTTGTCCGGCAGATTGCTCGAGCAGATGATGTTGGAGGTAAATCCCATGCCGCTGGTCTGCACGCCTAGGATGCCGCCGGTGTTGTTCGCGGGGGGTATAACCGCCGCGACAACGGCGCCGGTTTGCCCGGGCACGAACCCGGAAAGCCGCAGGTGCCACCAGAATTTGTTTACTTCGGGCGTGGTGGCGGTGGGTGCGGCAGCCGGAATATTGTTGTAGACCTCCGTCGCTCCGGCTTGATCGAACTGCCCGTTACCGTTCCCGGCGAAAGATGCGGCCCAGCGGCTGGCGGCGTTGATATCGTCCCCAGGGAGCGCCCGATAGCGGTCCTGGTAGGAGTTTATCGCCGCGGTGATGCCGTTGAAATCGTTGATGACGTTCTTGATCCGGGCCTGCGTGATCATCTCCTGGCCTTTGAGGATGCCGCCCAGCAGCAGCCCGATGATCACCAGCACGATCGCGATCTCGACCAAGGTGAAACCGGCCTGAGCCAAATTCTTGTTGTCGTAAGCGGTAGCTCTCATTTCAAACCCCTCCTGCTTAGATGTTGAGATCATTCAGAAAAAGCAAGAAATGTACCCGAGAATACGCCCGGATCGAGGCCGGTCATGAGGGTCCAATCGGCCCCCGGATGTTGAATAATGCACACTTTCGACGACTATTCGACAGTCGCTCCTACTTCCTTCCCCGCTCGCCGACCATCCGCGCTTCCAGCCGCTTAAGACTCTCGTCCAAAAACCTGAGCTCGGCCGGGTCCTTGACCTTCCCGCTCTGAATGTACCCCCCGATCATGATGCGGGCAGTCTGAAGCTCGTTCATGTCCTCCAGGATGAAGATCTCCATCTGCCTCGCCCAGAGCGGAACGTCGTCGGCGGTCGCATGGCGCTGAATGGCGGCCGCGTACCGGCGCGCGAGCGGCAGGTCGCCGAGCCGGTGTTTGGCGATGGCCGCGGCGTGGGCGAGCCAGGGCCAGCGGCGGCTGGGATCGACGAAGAATTGGCGATAGACAAACTCGAGCATGCGGCGCTGCTTCTCCTCGACCGGCACCTCGGCGTACAGCCGGCTCGCGGCGAGCAGAGGATACTGGCCGCGCGGGTCCAGTTCCAGGATCCGGGCGAGCCAGACCTCAAGCCTTCCGTAATCGAGGTCGCGATAGGGGACTTTGCTCCCCGACTGATAGTCGAACGCTTGTAGGTAGAGCATCAAGGCCTTGGCGAGCGCCACCGGTTCGCCGAAGCCCGCAAGCCTGAGCGCCGCAATGCTCGGGGCGGGAGGCAGGTCCTCCGCTTTTGCACGCGGCTGCGGGGAACTTGCCTTCAGCCCGATCTGCGCTGCGAGCCCCAGTGC
Organism: Betaproteobacteria bacterium; assembly: GCA_005881355.1. GTDB lineage: Bacteria > Pseudomonadota > Gammaproteobacteria > Burkholderiales > SG8-39 > VBDM01. The sequence goes on along the minus strand of VBDM01000129.1, from coordinate 3,105 downwards.
GAGCAGCGCAAGAACGAGACGGGGAACTCTCGCGATCGGTCGCTCGGCCATCGGCTCAAAAATTCTTGCGGTACAAATCGAACAGCGCTGCGGCGCCGATCAGCACGAGGTAGATCGCGGTCTGGCCCGCGATGGCGCCGAGCGTGCTTGCGCCGGGCGCCGATTCCAGCAGCCAAGTCGTCTGCGTCATCCGGTCGAGCGCCGGCAGCAGGAGCGCGATCAGCTCAACAATGGCGTTCACTACACGGTCGGTGAGCGTCGGCTGCTGGAGCGCCGCGCCCGCGATGATCTGCATCGCCGCCATGGAGCGCGACAGCAGGTAAAAGCCCGCTACGGCCGCAAAGGCGGGAACCACCTGCGTGAGCGAGAGCACGCAGAACAGGCTCATTGCCGTCACGATCAGGAGCTCGCAAAGGAGAGAAGCAGCCCAGATGGCGAGTCCGCCGGGATGTGCGAACAAAGCCAGAGGCAGCGCGCAGAGTAAGGCGAGGATCAAAGCCACAGCTGCGTAGCCGGCGAACTTCCCGAAAAAATAAATCGCGCGCGGCGCGGGCAGCGACAGCATCAGCTCGGTGACCTTGTCACTCGATTCGCGCACCATGCTGGTGATGACGAAGGTGACGACGATGAACACTGCCGCGACCCTGAGCAGCGCCGCGAGCAACGCCGCCTGGATCTCGCGCGACTCGGTGATCGCCACCTGGTTCAGGAATTGCGCGAACCCGAAAGCGGCCACGATGACGACGGCGGCAAGCCACAAGAGGCGGTTTCGAACCGCTTCGAGCAAAACGGCTTTTGCCAACGAGGCGACGATGGGCATGAAAGGAAATAGTCTTCCGGCCTGGGTGCCGATCGCTCAAAGCTGGCACAATACGTGCCTCAACAAGAGTAAGTCCAGGGGAAGGGCAACGCAAGTCCGCCTGCCATCGATATGGCGATAGGAAGCCTGCTTCAAGTCTCGCAATTGCTCATCGCCAAGTGGTGGCGAGCGCTGTTTCTCCTGATGCTGGTATTGCTGCACGTCGCCGCCATGCGGGGTCCCGAGGACGCCTGGGCCCGCGGACTGATGCTCGCGCATTTCGGGCTGTTCATCATGTGGCAGCCGTTCATGCAGGCCGAGCGGCGCCTGACTCCGTCCCAGGCGCTCGCCATCGTCGCGATCGGGCTTGGCATCCTGTATTTCCTCAACGGGTGGCTGCTCGCCCTTTGGGTGAGCGTGTTCGCGGGTATCGTCGGCGGCAAGGTTTTTCTGTTCCAGGCGCGCTGGCTGCGCCGCTTTTACCTGGTGGTGCTGTTGTATCTGACATCGCTGCTGCTGATCTGGATCGTGCCGACGAGCTTCATCACGGTGCCCTTGCCCGACGAGGTTCAGGTGCTGGCGCACTACGGGTTTCCGGTGCTGTTCCTCGTGATGCTCGCAATCCCCGCCGAGGCGGACGTGGCCGAGACGCCGCAGATCGTCGACTTCTTCTACGCCGCGCTGATTTTCCTGTTGCTGGTGGCGCTGGTGCTCGGCAGTTTCGCCTTCATGACCGTACGCGGGCTTCAGTACGTGACGGCGCTCTCCTACAGCATGCTGATCATCGCCGGGGTGCTGCTGCTCTTGTCGTTTGCCTGGAACCCGCGCGCGGGTTTTTCCGGGCTTTCGATGTATTTTTCCCGCTATCTGCTGTCGGTAGGGCTGCCGTTCGAGCGATGGCTGCATTTCCTCGCCGAGCTTTCGCAGCTCGAAACCAAGCCCGAGCGCTTTTTGAAGGAGGCCTGCGTCGGCCTGACCCGGCTGCCCTGGGTCTCCGGCGGCTTCTGGCACACCGCCGGCGAATCCGGGGATTTCGGGAAGGTGTCCAAGAATTCCGTCGAATTCACCAACCAGGAAATTCACCTGCGGGTGTTTACCAGGCAGCCCTTGAGCCCTTCGCTCATATGGCACTTTCACCTGCTCGGGCAGCTGCTGGGGGAGTATTACGTCGCCAAGCAGCGCGAGCACAAGCTGCAGCAACAGACTTATGTCCAGGCCGTTCACGAAACCGGCGCGCGCATGACGCACGACGTGAAGAACCTGTTGCAGTCTCTCAACGTACTGTGCGCCGCCGCGGAGCGCGACACGCCGCCCGATGCGACCGAGCTGTCCTCGCTGATGCGGCGCCAGCTCCCGGCGATCACGCAGCGCCTGCAACAGACGCTCGACAAGCTGCAAAAGCCCGATACGAGCAACGCGCGCTTCGTCCAGGCGAAAGCCTGGTGGGAGGGCCTGCAGCGCAGCTACGCCGACCGCGGCGTCGAATTCGCGCTCGAGGCGCTCGAGGAGACGGTCATGCTCCCCAAGGAGCTGTTCGACTGCGCGGGAGACAACCTGCTGCAGAACGCGCTGCGCAAGCGCAAGCTCGACGAATCGGTGACCGTGCGCGCGAGCTTCCGCTGCAACGGCGCCATCGAGTTCTCCGTGTGCGACAGCGGCGCGCCGGTCGCCGCAGAAGTGCTCAAGGGACTGTTGAGGGGCCCGGTGCCCTCGGAGACCGGATTCGGCATCGGCCTGTATCAGACCAGCCGGCTCGCCGAGATCTCGGGATTCTCGCTGCAACTGTGCGAAAACGATCCCGGTCGGGTGTGCTTCAGCCTGCGGGGCGAAGTGCGGCGCGGCGCGCGCCAGCAGTGATCAATCGATCAAGGCAGGCGCCCGGCGGCGACCATGCGGGCGATGAGCGTGTTCGAGGAGATCACGACGACGATGTCGTCGAATTCGCAAAGCGGCGCGCTGCTTGTCGCGGGGGGTATCGGATCGACGCAGCCTGACGCAGCGGGGGTGGGAGTGCGGCTGAAGAAAACCCGGCTCGCATAACCTCCGGTGGGTGTTAACTGCGTAGTACCGTTGACGTTGGCGGCCTCGTCGTTCCCGCTCGGAATGGGGGTAAGCCGGATTCCGTTCGTCTGCCACGCGCCGAGGCCGTTCTTGCCGTGCGAAATGATGACCACGGGGATCGCGGTACCCAAAGGGACGGGTGTTGTAGTCGTTCCGCCACGCGTGTAGACCGCGATGTCGCCGAGCGAGCACAGCGCAAATGTCGTGGGACTGTTTGGCAGCGGCGTCGGAGTGCACAGCGGGTT
>VBDM01000128.1 GCA_005881355.1 Betaproteobacteria bacterium | reverse complement strand
CGCCGACGTCGTGCTCATCGCCGGAAAAGGGCACGAGACTTACCAGGAGATCGCGGGCCGGCGGCTGCCTTTCTCCGATGCGCTCGAGGCAAAACAGGCGCTCTCGGGGTGGAGCCGATGATGAGCCTGCGCGAGGCCGCGGCGGCGCTTGGGGCGCGTGTGCGCGGCGACAACGCCCGTTTCGACTCGGTGTCGACCGACAGCCGCGCACTTGCGCGAAGCGCGTTGTTCGTTGCGCTGCGCGGCGAGCGATTCGACGGGCACCGGTTCG
>VBDM01000127.1 GCA_005881355.1 Betaproteobacteria bacterium | reverse complement strand
GGGGGCGGGGATCGGGGACCCGGGGTTGCCGTTGCTCGTGGTCGACGACACGCGCCGTGCGCTGGGACGGCTCGCGGCGCACTGGCGCGGTCGCTTCGACATCCCGCTCGTCGCGGTCAGCGGCTCGAACGGCAAGACCACGGTCAGGGAAATGATCGCGGCGATCTTGCGGGCGCACTTCGGGGAGGCGCACGCGCTCGCGACCGAGGGAAATCTCAACAACGACATCGGCCTTCCGTTGACACTGCTCAGGCTCCGCCAAAACCACCGCGCGGCGGTGGTCGAGCTGGGGGTGAATCATCCCGGGGAGACCGCCACGCTCGCCGCGATCGCGAGCCCGACGGTGGCGCTCATCAACAACGCCCAGCGGGAGCACCAGGAGTTCATGAACGGCGTCGCCGAAGTCGCGCGCGAGCACGGCGCGGTATTCGCGTCGCTGCGGCCCGACGGCGTCGGCGTGATCAACGCCGACGACGACTTCGCCGGTTATTGGCGCGGGCTTCTCGCCGGCAGGCGCGTCCGCGACTTCGGCATCGACCGGCCCGCGCAGGTGAGCGGCCGCCACGAGTTCACGCATTTCGGAAGCGAGATCGAGCTGCTCGCTCCAGAGGGCGCGGCAAGGATAGAGCTGCACGCCGACGGCCGCCACAACGCGCTGAACGTCTGCGCCGCGGCGGCGTGCGCCCTGGCGGCGGGTGCGGGGCTCGAAGCGGTCGCGCGGGGCCTCGCGGCGTTCCATCCGGTCGGCGGACGCATGCAGCGCCGAACCGGCCGCTCGGGAGCGAAGCTCATCGACGACAGCTACAACGCGAATCCGGATTCGGTGCGAGCCGCGATCGACGTGCTCGCGGCGCATTGCGGCGCGAAGCTCCTCCTGCTCGGCGACATGGGGGAAGTGGGCGAGCAGGGAGCGGAATTCCACCGGGAGATCGGCGCCTACGCGCGCGAGCGCGGCATCGATCGCCTGTATGCGACGGGGGCGCTGTGCCGCGCCGCCGTCGAGGCCTTCGGGAAAGGGGCCCGGCACTTCGCCGCGGTCGAAGAGCTGATCGCGGCGGCGCGGGAGGAACTGCGGCCGCAGACCACGGTGCTCGTGAAAGGCTCGCGCTTCATGCACATGGAGCGCGTCGTGCAGGCTCTGGCCGGCGACCCGGCTTCCGAAGGAGGGCACTAGATGCTGCTCGCTCTTACCCAGTGGATCGCGCAGGACGTGCGCGCGTTCAACGTGTTTCAGTACATCACCTTGCGTGCGGTGCTCGCGACGCTCACCGCGCTGACGATCTCGCTGCTCGCCGGGCCGCTCGTGATCCGCAAGCTCTCCGCCTACAAGATCGGCCAGGCGGTGCGCGACGACGGTCCCCAGACGCACCTCACCAAGGCGGGCACGCCGACTATGGGCGGCGCGCTGGTGTTGCTCTCCATCCTGATCACGACGCTTTTGTGGGCCGACCTCTCCAATCGCTTCGTGTGGGTCGTGCTCGTGGTGACTTTCGGGTTCGGCGCGATCGGCTGGGTCGACGACTACCGCAAGGTCGTGAAGAACAATCCGAAGGGTCTTTCGCCGAAAGCGAAATTTTTCTGGCAATCGCTGATCGGTCTCGTCGCGGCGGTGTATCTCGCCTTCGCCGTATCAGCCCCGAGCACCGCCAAGGTCCTCGACCTCTTCATCGTCTGGGTGGGGAGCGGATTCTCCATGGATCTTCCCTCGAAGGCGGACCTGATCGTGCCCTTCGCCAAGAACGTCGCCTATCCGCTCGGCGTATTCGGTTTCATCACGCTCAGCTACCTCGTCGTCGTCGGAACTTCGAACGCGGTCAACCTGACCGATGGACTGGACGGGCTCGCCATCATGCCGGCGGTGATGGTCGCAGGCGGCCTCGCGGTATTCGCGATGGTCACCGGGCGCGTGGACTACTCCAAGTACCTGCTTTTCCCGTACATCCCGGGAGCTGCGGAGCTGACGGTGTTTTGCGGCGCGCTGGTTCCTCTGGTTCAACGCCTATCCGGCGGAGGTCTTCATGGGCGACGTGGGCGCGCTCTCCCTGGGTGCCGCCCTCGGCACGGTCGCCGTGATCGTCCGCCAGGAGATCGTGCTCTTCATCATGGGCGGCTTGTTCGTCGCGGAAACGCTCTCGGTGATGATCCAGGTGCTCTATTTCAAGTGGAGTGGCGGCAAGCGCATTTTCCGGATGGCGCCGCTGCACCACCACTATGAGCTCTCCGGCTGGAAGGAGTCTCAGGTAGTCGTGCGCTTCTGGATCATCACCATGATGCTGGTGCTGTTCGGTCTGACTACTTTGAAGCTGCGGTGAGTTTCGCGGGCAGAAAGGTGCTGGTGCTCGGTTTGGGTGATACGGGCCTGTCGATGGCGAAGTGGCTGGCGCGCCGCGGCGCAGACGTGCGCGTCGCCGACACGCGCGCCGCGCCGCCGCGCCTCGCGGATCTGGGGCGCGCCCTCCCCGGCGTCACGGCCGATTGCGGTCCGTTCCAGGAGGCGAGCTTCGCGGGGATCGATCTGATCGCGATCAGTCCCGGCGTGCCGCTTGCCGATCCGAACGTGCAGCGCGCGCTCGCCGCCGGCACGCGCGTGGTCGGCGATATCGAGCTGTTCGCGCAGGCGACGGCGGACCGGCGCCCGCGAATCATCGCGGTCACGGGCACCAACGGCAAGAGCACCGTCACGGCGCTTGCGGGTGCGATGGCGAAAGCCGCGGGGGCCGACTGCGAGGTCGCCGGCAATATCGGCCCGGCAGCGCTCGATGCGCTCATGCGCCGCGAGGACCTGGGAAGGGCCGCGGGCCTCTGGGTGCTGGAGCTTTCCAGCTTCCAGCTGGAGACGACCCGCTCGCTTGGCGCCGATGCCGCCACGGTCCTCAACATCACCGAAGACCATCTGGACCGTTACCGCGGCATCGACGACTACGCTCGCGCCAAGGCGCGTGTGTTTTTCGGCGACGGCATCCAGGTCCTCAACCGGGACGACCCGCGCAGCTTGTCGATGGCGCTGCCCGGACGAAAGACGATCACTTTCGGGCTCGACGCACCGCGGCGCGCGCAGGACTGGGGTCTCGTCGAGCGCGGCGGCGAGCCGTGGCTCTCGCAGGGTGCGAACCCGCTCCTCGCGGTCCGCGAAGTGAGGCTCGCCGGCCTGCATAACGCGGCGAACGCCCTCGCGGCGCTCGCGCTGTGCCGCGCGCTCGAGCTGCCGCTCGAGCCGCTGCTCGCCTCGCTGCGGGAATTCCGCGGCTTGCCGCATCGCGTCGAGCTGGTCGGCGAGGCGCACCGAGTGCGCTGGTACGACGACTCCAAGGGCACCAACGTCGGCTCGACGGTCGCGGCTCTGGCCGGGCTCGCGCGCCGCGACTCGAAGATTGTTCTCATCGCCGGCGGCGACGGCAAGGGGCAGGACTTCTCGCCCCTGAAAGACGCGGTCATGCGCTCGGCGCGCGCGCTGGTGTTGATCGGCCGCGACGCGCCGCGCATCGAGGCGGCGGTGGCGGGCGCAGGCGTCCCGGTACGCCGCGCCGCGAGCATGGAGGAAGCGGTGAACTGCGCCGCGCAGTCGGCGCGTTCCGGCGACGCGGTGTTGCTTTCGCCCGCCTGCGCGAGCTTCGACATGTTCCGCGACTACGAGCATCGCGGCGAGGTGTTTCGCGCAGCGGTGCAGGGGATCGTCCATGCTGCGAAGCATTAGCCCCGGCCGCTCGCCGCTCGCCGAATACGACAGCGGCGTGCTGTGGGCTGCGCTTCTGCTGCTCACCTTCGGCATGGTGATGGTGTATTCCGCCTCGATCGCGATGGCCGAGGCGAGCAAGTTCACCGAGGGGCAGTCCGCGTACTTCCTCCAGCGGCACGCGCTGTTCCTCGCCGCGAGCGTAGTGGCGGGCATGCTCGTGTTCCCGGTGCCCATGCGACTGTGGCAGCGGGCCGCGCCCTGGCTGTTCGTGCTCGGGGTCGCCCTTCTCGTTCTGCTGCTCGTCCCGGGATTCGGCCGCGAGGTCAACGGCGCGCGGCGCTGGCTTTCCTTAGGGATCGTAAACGTGCAGCCCTCCGAATTCATGAAGCTCTTCGCCGTCCTCTACGCGGCGGACTACACGGTGCGCAAGCTTGCGCTCATGCACAGTTTCAAGCGAGGGCTGCTCCCGATGTTCGGGGTGATGCTGGTGGTCGGCTGGCTCCTTCTGAGGGAGCCCGACTTCGGCGCTTTCGTCGTGATCGCGGCGATCGCCACGGCGATCCTGTTCCTGGGAGGCATGAACGGCAGGTGGTTCGCCGGACTGCTCGTGATGATGGCGGTGGGCTTCGTGGGCCTCGTCCTGTCTTCGCCCTACCGCATGCAGCGCATTTTCGGTTTCATGGATCCTTGGTCGGATCCGTTCGGCCGGGGCTACCAGCTCTCGCACGCGCTGATCGCGTTCGGCCGCGGCGAGTGGTTCGGCGTGGGTCTGGGCGCGAGCGTCGAGAAGCTCCTCTATCTCCCCGAGGCGCACACCGACTTCGTTCTCGCGGTGATCGCCGAAGAGCTGGGATTTGCGGGCGTTCTCGCGGTGATCGCGCTCTTCTCGTGGCTGGTGCTGCGGGCTTTCGCCATCGGACACCAGGCGGTCGCTCTCGAGCGCCCGTACGCGGCGCTCGTCGCTCAGGGGCTCGCGGTGTGGCTCGGGGCGCAGACCTTCATCAACATGGGCGTGAACATGGGCGTGCTGCCCACCAAGGGCCTCACTCTTCCGCTCATGAGCTTCGGCGGCAGTGCCTTGCTCGCCAATTGCGTGGCGCTTGCGGTCTTGCTGCGCATCGACTGGGAGAACAGACAACTCATGCGGGGAGCGCCCGCGTGAAACGGTCATGGCGCGAACCATCATGATCATGGCAGGCGGCACCGGCGGGCACGTTTTTCCCGGCCTCGCGGTGGCGGATTTCCTGCGCGACTCGGGCTGGCGCGTGGTGTGGCTGGGGGCGCGGAGCGGCATGGAAGCGAGCCTGGTGCCCAGGCGCGGCTACGACATGGCCTGGGTAAATTTCTCCGGCCTGCGCGGCAAGGGGCTGGTTGCGTTTTTTCTCCTGCCTCTGAGGCTGCTCCTCGCTTTCTGGCAAAGCGCGCGCGCGATCTTCGCGCATCGCCCCGACGTGGTTCTCGGCATGGGCGGCTACATCTCGTTTCCCGGCGGGATGATGGCGGCGCTCCTCGGAAAGCCGCTCGTCGTCCATGAGCAGAATTCGATCGCAGGGCTTGCCAACAAGGTGCTCGCCGGGGTCGCCGACCGGGTTCTGTGCGCATTCCCCGAAGCGCTCAAGCGCGCCACGCTGACCGGCAACCCGGTGCGGCCGGACATTGCGGCAATTGCGGCCCCGGAGCGGCGCTACGCGGAGCGCTCGGGCCCGCTTCGCGTCCTCGTCGTCGGGGGCAGTCTCGGCGCAAAGGCGCTCAACGACACCGTTCCCCGCGCGCTGGCGCTTCTGACCGGCGAGCGGCCGCTCGTGACGCATCAGTCTGGCGAGCTGCATGCAGAGTCGCTGCGGCAGGCCTACTCCGCGGCCGGCGTCCACGCAAGAACGCCTGCCTTTATCGAGAACATGGCCGCCGCCTATGCCGAGGCGGACGTCGTCGTGTGCCGCGCGGGAGCGATCACCGTCGCAGAGATCGCCGCGGCGGGCGTGGCAAGCGTTCTCGTTCCCTACCCGCACGCGGTGGATGACCACCAGACGACCAACGCGCGCTTCCTCGCCGACGCGGGCGCCGCGGTCCTCGTGCCGCAACGCGAGCTCAGCGCCGAGCGACTCGCCGGGCTGCTCGCTGGGTTCGATCGGTTGCGGCTACGCGACATGGCCAGGCGCGCCCGGTCGCTCGGTAAACCCGACGCTACGGCAGCCGTGGCGAAGATTTGCATGGAGCTTGCCCCGTGAAGCACAAGGTCAAGCGCATCCATTTCGTCGGCATCGGCGGCAGTGGGATGAGCGGCATCGCCGAAGTGCTGCTCAACCTCGGCTACCAGGTGAGCGGCTCCGATATCGCCGCGAATGCGGCGACCGAGCGCCTCGCGGGCCTCGGCGCCAAGGTCGTGCTGGGGCACGAAGCGGACAACGTCGCTGCGGCCGACGCCGTTGTCGTGTCCTCGGCGGTAAAACCGGACAACCCCGAGATCGTCTCGGCACAGGCGAAGCGCATTCCGGTCGTTCCGCGCGCCCTGATGCTCGCCGAGCTGATGCGGCTGAAACAGGGCATCGCCGTCGCAGGGACTCACGGCAAGACCACGACCACGAGCCTCATCGCTAGCGTGCTCGCCGAAAGCGGGCTCGATCCCACTTTCGTGATCGGCGGACGGCTCGTAGCCGCCGCGTCCAACGCGCGGCTCGGCACCGGGGAATTCATCGTCGTCGAGGCCGACGAATCGGACGCCTCGTTCCTCCACCTGCAGCCCGTGGCCGCGGTGGTGACCAACATCGACGCCGACCACATGGAAACTTATCAGCACGATTTTTCGCGGCTGAAGCAGGCTTTCGCCGGGTTTCTGAAGAATCTTCCTTTCTACGGGAGCGCGTTCCTCGGCGCCGACGATGCCAACGTGCGCGAAATCATGCCTTCGGTTTCGAAGCCGATCGTCACCTATGGTCTGCGCGAAGACGCGATGGTCCGGGCCACCGACATCGTCGCCGGCGAGCGCATGCGCTTCAAGGTCCTACGCGAACGTGCGGGTCCGCTGGAGATCGCGCTCAACCTGCCGGGCAGGCACAACGTGCAGAACGCGCTCGCCGCGATCGCTGTGGCGACCGAGCTCGGCGTCGCGGATACCGCGATCCGCAAGGCGCTCGCCGAGTTCCGCGGCGTCGGCAGGCGCTTCCAGCGCTACGGCGAAATCCCGCTGGGGTCCGACGGAAAATCCGGCGGCAGTTTCACGCTGGTGGACGATTATGGTCATCACCCGGCGGAGATGCAGGCGACGCTCGATGCTGCACGCGGCGCTTTCCCCGGCCGGCGCGTCGTGCTCGCTTTTCAGCCGCACCGGTACACGCGCACGCGCGACCTGTTCGANNNGAGGACTTCGTCAAGACGCTTTCCGGCGCGGACGCGCTCCTGCTCGCGGAGGTCTATCCAGCGGGCGAGGCGCCGATCGTCGCGGCCGACGGCCGCTCGCTCGCCCGCGCGATCCGCGTCGCCGGCAAGACCGAGCCGGTATTCGTCGAGAACATCGCCGATATGCCCGGGGCGATCCGCAAGATCGTCCGCGCGGGAGACGTGGTCGTGACCATGGGTGCCGGCTCGATCGGCAGCGTGCCGCTCGCGCTGGCTAAGGGCGGAAGATGAAAATGAGCGAGCCGATCGGCCAATCCGCCACCGTCCTGCGCGGCGCGCTGCGCGTGAACGAACCGATGGCAAGGCACGTGAGCTGGCGCGCGGGTGGCGTCGCCGTGCGAGCCTATGTCCCGGCCGACAGCGCCGACCTTGCCGCGTTCCTCGCGACGCTTCCCAAGGCAGAGCCGGTCTGCTTTGTGGGCCTTGGGAGCAATCTGCTGGTGCGAGATGGCGGATTTCGCGGGACGGTCGTCCTGATGCACAGCCCGCACGGCGCGATGCGACTCGAGGGCGATTGGATCTACGCCGAGCCGAGCGTTGCCTGTCCCAAGGTGGCGCGATTTGCAGCGAGGCACGGCTTCGAGGGCGCGGAATTCCTCGCCGGAGTGCCGGGCACGGCCGGCGGAGCGCTCGCGATGAACGCCGGCTGCTATGGATCCGAGACCTGGGATGTCGTCGCGAAAGTCTCGACGATCTCGCGCGGCGGAACGGTGGGCGAGCGCGCGCCGGCCGATTTCGAGTGGGGTTATCGCCGCGTCGAGCTGCGCGGTTCGAAGCTGGGCGAGGAAGAATGGTTTCTCGCCGCCTGGTTCCGTTTCCGCCCCGGCGACGAGAAGCGCGCACGAAAGCGCATCAAGGAGCTGCTTGCACAGCGCATCGCCACGCAGCCTCTCGAGCTTCCGAACGCCGGTTCGGTGTTCCGCAATCCGCCCGGCGACCACGCTGCGCGGCTTATCGAGGCCTGCGAACTCAAGGGCTACGCGATCGGCGGCGCGCGCATATCCGAGAAGCACGCGAATTTCATCGTCAACCCCAAGGGCAAGGCGCGTGCAGGGGACATCGAAGCCTTGATCGGGTACGCACGCAATGCAGTCAGACAACGCTTCGGCGTCGAGCTCGTCCCCGAAGTGCGCATAGTAGGGGATTCCGCGTGAGCCCCCGGGATTTCGGCAAGGTCGCCGTGCTCATGGGCGGACGTTCGGCCGAGCGGCCCGTCTCGCTGAAGAGCGGTTCGATGGTGCTCGCGGCGCTGAAGAGGAAGGGTGTCAACGCGCACGCTTTCGACCCGAAGGAGCGGGGCCTGGACGCGCTCATCGCCGAGCGCTTCGATCGCGCGTTCATCGCGCTGCACGGGCGTCACGGCGAGGACGGCACGATCCAGGGCGCGCTCGAGCTGCTCGGCATTCCCTACACCGGGTCCGGTGTGCTCGCAAGCGCGCTCGCGCTGGACAAGTGGCGCACCAAGCTCGTGTGGCAGGCGTGCGGAATCCCGACTCCGCGATGCGAGCTGTTGACTCGTTCGAGCGAATTCCACGCCGTCGCGACGCGGCTCGGCCTGCCCTTGATGGTAAAGCCCGCCAACGAAGGCTCCTCGATCGGCATGACCAAGGTGAGGAGCGCACGCGATCTCCCCGAAGCGTACGCGCTTGCCGCCAACTACGACCGCCTTGTGATGGCGGAGGCGTTCGTGGATGGCGTCGAGCTGACCGCCGGCATGCTCGGGGACGCGCCCCTTCCGCTTATCAAGCTTGAAACCCCGCGCGAGTTCTACGACTACGAAGCGAAGTATGTCGCACACGACACCCGCTACATCATCCCTTGCGGATTGCCGCCGGACGCCGAGCGCATCATCCAGGACGAGGCGCTGCGTGCTTTCAGGGCGCTCGCTTGCAGCGGCTGGGGTCGCGTGGACCTGATGCTCGACCACGCTGGGAAGCCTTACTTCCTCGAGGTCAATACCTCTCCGGGTATGACCGACCATTCGCTCGTGCCCATGGCGGCGCGTCGCGCCGGATTGTCGTTCGAGGACTTGTGCCTTCGTATTCTCGAATTGGCGCGGCTCGGGGCGGAGGGGGGCAATCGTGTGGAATAACCCGCGCCATGCCAATGTCGCCGCGAACCTGCTCTACGCAGCGGCGCTCGCGCTCATCGCCTACACCGGGTCGCGCGTCCTGTTCGACTCTCAGGCGTTTTCGCTCAGGACCGTCGTCATCGGAGGCGAGCTCCCTCATGTCACGCGCAGCGAGATCGTCAGCGCGCTTCAACGGCGCGTGACGGGAACGATTTTTACCGTGGATCTGGAGGCGGTACGCGCGCTGTTCGAAAGCGTTCCCTGGGTGCGTCGCGCGGACGTGCGGCGCGGCTGGCCCGATCGCCTGGAGGTACGGATCGAGGAGCACGTGGCGCTCGCGCGCTGGGGCCAGGGAAGCGAGCAAAGGCTGGTGAACACTCATGGCGAGCTCTTTTCCGGACGCGTCGACGCACCGCTGCCGGCCTTCTCCGGGCCGGCCGGCAGCGAAAGCGAAGTGGCGCGGCGGTACGCCGCTTTCCGGGAGCTGCTCGCTCCGCTCGCCCTCGAGCCCA
>VBDM01000126.1 GCA_005881355.1 Betaproteobacteria bacterium | reverse complement strand
GGTGATGAGCTTCTTGTCCTCGACCGGCTCGACGTAGCTAGACTTGATCGCGCCGAACACCTCGGCAAAGGCGCGCAGCTCATCGACGGGCAGCGGGAAGCGTGCCGCCTCGCGCTGGGCTACGGCGGAAAAATTGAGGCTGAGCAGAACTCCTGCCAGCACGCCGGCCAGCACCAGGCTGGCCTGTTTGATCCCGGTCTTCATGATAGTGGCCCTATGAGGCTATTTCCTGGGAAAGCCTCCAAACTCTGCGCTGCGCTCGGCGTGCGTCCGCTACTTCAAGGACACCCAGCGCATCGGATCGAACGCTTTTCCTTCGTGGCGAACCTCGAAGTATAAACCCGATTCCATGTTGCCGCCGCTCGCGCCGACGGTCGCGACCGCATCCCCGGTGTGCACTAATTCACCCACCTGCTTGAGCACCGATTCGTTGTTGCCGTAGATGGTGAGATAGCTCCGGCCGTGGTCGATGATGAGCAGGTTGCCGAAGCCGCGCAGCCAGTCGGAGAACACGACGCGCCCAGGAGCGACCGCCCGCACCTCCTGTCCCGAAGGCGAGCGGATGAAAAGGCCTTTCCACGGCGGCCCGCCGCTCGGGCGCTGGGCGCCGAAGCGGTTTGCGAGCTCTCCCTTGATCGGCAGCCGCAGCCCGCGCTTGAGGCCCGCGAGGACGCCCTCGTCGCCGCCGGGTTCGGGGACCTTGTCGTTGCGAAGGAGCGGCGTTGCGGCGATCACTCTGCTCAACTCCTCAACGAGCCGCGACAGGCGGGACTCGTCGCGCTCCAGGCTCTGGACCTCGCGGCGCTGCTCGCGCAGCTGGACGGACACGCGCTCGAGCACCCTGCGGCGCTCGGCCTGCTCATTGAGGAGCGCGCCGCGCTCCTTGCGCGCGGCCGATTCGACGGCCGCGAGCTCGGCGCTCTTTTCGCGCGCGCCCGCTTCAAGCTTCCGCAGCCGCTCGAGGCTCGATCCCAGCTCCCGGATGAACTCCGCCTGGGCGCGGGAAACGTAACTGTAGTAATACAGCTCCCGCGCGATGCGGCCGGGGTCCTCGCCCGAGAAGAGAAGTTTCAGGCTGCTCTGCTCGCCGTCGAGATAGCGCGAGGTGAGCAGCCTGCCGAGGCTTTCCCGGCGCGAGGCGATTTCCGCCTCGAGGTCTCGTGCCTGACGGGTGAGCGCTTCGAGCCCGCCCTGCGCCGCCGATCGCCTGCCGGCAAGCTCGCGCAGCGCGCGGTTGGCTTCGGAGATGGCGCGTTCGGACTCGCGCAGCTGATCGCGCGCCTCGGTGCGGCTCTCCTCGGATTCGGCGATCTTCGCGCGCAGCTCGTCGATGCGCTCGCGCAAGGCTTCGAGCTGCTGGCTTTCCTTGGCGCCCTGGGCCAGCGCCAACGCCGGGGCAAGCAGCAGCACCGCCCAAAGCCGCCCGCTCATACCGCCGGGTCGCCGAGATAGTAGTGACGAACGGGTCGCAGCCCCGCGTCGAGCTCGTAGACGAGGGGAATCCCCGTGGGGATGTTCAAGCCGACGATGTCCTCGTCGCTCACCGCGTCCAGATACTTGACGAGGGCGCGCAGGCTGTTCCCGTGCGCGGCGATGATGATCCGCCCGCCCTCGCGGACCTTCGGCGCGATGGTCTCGCTCCAGTAGGGGAGAAATCGCGCGACGGTGTCCTTCAGGCACTCGGTGAGCGGCAGCTCGGCGTCGGCGAGCCCGGCATAGCGCGGGTCGCCGCGCGGATGGCGGGGATCGTCGCGCCCGAGCGCGGGAGGCGGCACGTCGTAGCTGCGGCGCCACAGGAGCACCTGTTCCTCGCCGAACTTCGCGGCCATCTCGGCCTTGTCGAGCCCCTGCAATGCGCCGTAGTGGCGCTCGTTCAAGCGCCAGGAGTGGTGCACCGGGATCCACATCAGATCCATCGCCTCGAGCGCGAGCCACAGCGACTTGATCGCGCGCTTGAGCACCGAGGTGTAGGCGCAATCGAAGACGAAGCCCGCTTCCTTGAGGGCCTGTCCGGCGCGCCTCGCTTCCTCCACGCCGCGCGGCGTGAGGTCCACATCGGTCCAGCCGGTGAAGCGGTTTTCCATGTTCCAGACCGATTCACCGTGGCGAAGCAGAACGATTCTGTGCATGGGCGTTCCCGGCGAAGCGCGTTCCGCGCTGCAGGAAAGCATTTTATAATGAGCCTTTGTCGGCCGTTTCAGAATGGTCTGAAACGGCCTTCTCATCGCCGCGACGCGCGAGTGCAGGACCGCGGCGCGCCGGGAATCGCGACATGGCGGAAGTCAACCTGATCAAATTCGTCGGCGACAACCTATTTCTCGTTGCGGTGGCGCTCGTGAGCGGCGCGATGCTGATCTGGCCCGCGGTGCGCCGCGCAGGCGGCGGCGAGTCCGTTTCGACCCTCCAGGCGACGCTGCTGATGAACCAGCAGAACGCCCTGGTGCTGGACGTGCGCGACGCGGCCGAGTACGGGAAGGGGCACATGCTGAACGCGCGCAACATCCCGCTTGCGGAGCTCGAAGCGCGCGCCGCCGAGCTCGAGAAGCACAAGGCGAAGCCGGTGATCGTCGTGTGCGACACCGGCAACCGCTCGGGCAGGGCCGCAGCGGCGCTGCGCAAGAAGGGCTTCGAGAGCGTATTCACCCTGGGCGGGGGGATCGGGGCCTGGCAGCAAGCGGGCCTGCCCGTGGAGAAGTAGATGGCGAAAATCCGGATGTACGCGACCGCCGTGTGCCCGTTCTGCGTGCGCGCGGAAATGCTGCTGAAGTCCAAAGGTATTACCGAGATCGAGAAGATCCGGGTCGATCTCGATCCGCGCCAGCGCGAGGAGATGATGGACAAGACCGGCCGCCGCACCGTGCCGCAGATCTACATCGGCGAGCGGCACGTCGGCGGATTCGACGAGCTTGCGGCGCTCGAGCACGCCGGCAAGCTCGATTCCCTGCTCGCGGCCTAGCGCCCGAGCGCCCACTCAACCGGAGCCCCGATGAGCGAAGCGCAGCAGCAGCCGATGTTCAGCATCGAGAAGATCTACGTGAAGGATCTGTCGCTCGAGGTTCCGGGAGGGCCGCAGACGTTCATGCAACCCGAGCAGCCCCAGCTCGAGGTCCAGCTCACGCAGCAGTCGCAGCGCGTGAACGACGTGCTGTTCGAGGTGACGCTGGTCGTCTCGGTAGCCGCAAAAAAGGGCGACAAGACCCTGTTCCTGGTGGAAGTCTCGCAGGCGGGCGTGTTCCAGATCCGCAACGTCCCCGAGGCGGACCTCGCCCCGGTGCTCGGGATGGTCTGCCCGAACGTGCTTTTCCCTTACGCGCGCGAGACCGTCTCCGACGTCATCACCCGCGCCGGTTTCCCCTCGGTGCTGCTCGCGCCGGTCAACTTCGAGGCGCTCTATCAGCAGCGCGCGGCCGAATCGGCCGCGAAGCCGGGCGGCCCGAGCATCGAGATCGCCCACTGATGCGCGCTCTTGCGGCCTCGGTGTTGCTCGCTCTGGCGTCCTCCGCGGCGGCGGGCGAGTTCCGCTCGGTCGCGGAGAGCGGCGCGACGATGTACGACGCGCCCTCGGTGCGCGCGAAGAAACTCTTCGTCGCAAGCCGCCTCTACCCGGTCGAGATCGTGATCAACATCGACAACTGGGCCAAGGTGCGCGATCAGGCGGGCGACCTCGCCTGGGTGGAGAAGAAGGCGCTCTCGGACAAGCGCACCGTGATCGTGACCGCTGCTATCGCCGACGCGAGGCAGGCCGCGAGCGACGGTGCGGCGCTCGTGTTCCGGGCGCAACGGGGCGTGGCCCTCGATCTCGCGGAGCCGCCGGCGGACGGCTGGATCAAGGTGCGCCACGCCGAAGGCCAGACCGGCTACGTCAAGACCAGTCAGGTCTGGGGCCTCTAGCTTCGGCGAATGAATATCGCCATCCTCGGCGCGGGCGCCTGGGGCACTGCGCTCGCGGTCTCGCTCGCAGGACGGCATCGCGTTGCGCTCTGGGCGCGCGACGCGGCGCTCGCCTCAGCGATCGGCTCGGGCCGGCGCAATCAGCGCTATCTCCCGGAAGTTCCGGTTCCCGATTCAGTGACGGTGACCGGGGAGCTTTCCTCGGCGCTTGCCGGGAGCGAGCTTGCTCTGATCGCCACGCCGACTTCGGGGCTGCGCGAAGTCCTCGAGCGCGTACGCGAGCCGGACCCGCCCGTCGTCTGGGCGTGCAAGGGTCTTGAGCAGGCGAGCGGAAAACTTCCGCACCAGGTCGTAGCCGAAGTGCTGGGGAAACGCGCTGCGTGCGGAGCTTTGTCCGGACCGAGCTTCGCGCTCGAAGTGGCGCAGGGGCGCCCCACCGCGCTCACGCTCGCCGCCCGCGACGCGCAGTTCGCGAAGCGCATCGCGAAAGAGCTGCACCATCCGACGCTGAGGGTCTACTTCAGCACCGACCTCGCCGGAGTCGAGATCAGCGGGGCGGTGAAAAACGTCATGGCGATCGCCGCGGGAATCTGCGACGGTCTCGGGCTCGGGTTGAACGCGCGGGCGGCGCTGATCACGCGCGGCCTCGCCGAGCTCACGCGGCTCGGGCTTGCGCTCGGCGGGCGGACCGAAACCTTCATGGGGCTTGCGGGAGCGGGCGACCTCATCCTGACCTGCACCGGCGATCTGTCGCGCAACCGCGGCGTCGGGCTGGGCCTCGCGCGGGGCGAGCCGCTCGATGCGGTCCTCGAGCGGCTCGGCCACGTCGCCGAAGGCGTGTACTCCGCCCGCGCCATCGAGGCGCTCGCCGCCGAAAAGCGCGTCGAAATGCCGATCACGCGCGCGGTGTGCTCGGTGCTGTTTCGGGGCACCGCGCCCCGGGAGGCCGTGCAGGAGCTCCTCGCGCGCGACCCGAGGGAGGAAGCCTGAGCCGTTAAAGTGCCTTTCGGCGGCGCGCCGTTTGCGGCGCTTCAGCTACTGGGAACCCGGCGGTT
>VBDM01000125.1 GCA_005881355.1 Betaproteobacteria bacterium | reverse complement strand
GCGTGAAGCCCGACCGCGCGGGCGATCACATCCGCTTGCTCGCATTGGCGAACGACGTGAGCCTGCGCGAGCTCATTCCCGCCGAGCTCGCCAAGGGCCTCGGCTTTCTTCACGGAAAAGGCGCCACTGCGTTCTCGCCGGTCGCGGTCACGCCCGACGAGTTCGGCGATGCCTGGGACGGGAAGAAAGTCCGCCTTCCGGTGACCGTTCACATCAACGACAGGCAGCTCGGCGCTCCCGACTGCGGCACCGACATGCAGTTCGACTTCCCGCACCTGATCGCGCACGCGGCGAAAACGCGCCGTCTCGGCGCGGGGAGCGTGCTCGGCTCGGGGACGATCTCCAACCACGGTCACGAGAGCGGGCACGCGTGCATCGCCGAGATCCGCGCGCTCGAAACGGTGCGCGAAGGCAAACCCGTCACGTCCTACCTGAAGTTCGGCGATCGCGTGAAAATAGAGATGTTCGACGCGGGCGGCCAGTCGATCTTCGGCGCCATCGACCAGCAAGTAGTCCAGTACGCCCCGCCGCGCTAGACGGCGCCCCCGGAGGAAAATTGGCCAAGATTCTGGTGATCGAGGACGATCTCACCTTCCTCGACCTAATGAGCGCGTGACCCGCTGATCAAGTCGATCGAGAGCTGCTCAGCTTGCGGACGGACCCCGAGCCCGCTGAGCCGGGCTATGCCCTGGCTTCGTCGCGCAAGGCGCGTCGGAGGATCTTGCCGACGTTGGTCTTTGGCAATTCCTTCCTGAACTCGATGTGCCTGGGCCGCTTGTAGCCGGTGAGATTGGCCTCGCAGTGCCTGCGGATGTCGGCCTCAGTGAGCGCCGGGTCCTTCTTCACCACGAAGAGCTTCGGCACCTCGCCCGAATGCGAGTCGGGCACGCCGACGACCGCGCACTCGAGCACGCCCGGGTGCATCATCACCACCGACTCGATCTCGTTCGGGTACACGTTGAACCCGGATACGAGCAGCATGTCCTTCTTGCGATCGACGATCCGCACGTAGCCTTTCTCGTCCATCACGCCGATGTCGCCGGTGGCGAGAAAGCCGTCGGGGCCGAGCACCTTGGCCGTCTCGCCGAGGCTGTTCCAGTAGCCCTTCATCACCTGTGGGCCGCGCACCCAGATCTCCCCGGGCGAGCCGAGCGGCGCTTCCTTGCCGTTGTCGTCCCGCAGCGCGACCTCGGTCGAAGGCAGCGGCAGCCCGATCGAGCCGTTGTACTCCTGCAGGTCGAGCGGGTTCATGGTCGCGCAGGGCGAGGTCTCGGTGAGCCCGTAACCCTCGAGCAGCGTCCTGCCGGTCACCTGCTTCCACTTGTCCGCCACCGCCTTCTGCACCGCCATCGCGCCGCCGACGCAGATCCTGACGTGCGAGAAATCGAGCTTGAGGAACTCGGGGTTGTTGAGGAACGCGTTGAACAGCGTGTTCACGCCGGTGATGACGTTGTACTTGTGCCTGCCGAGCTCCTTGACAAAGCCGGGGATGTCGCGCGGGTTGGTGATGAGGATGTTCAAGCCCCCGATCTTCATCATCATCAGGCAGTTCACCGTGAGCGAGAAGATGTGGTAGAGCGGCAGCGCGGTGATGATCACCGCGGTTTCGCTCTTCAGCCCCGGCAGCAGCCAGGCCGAGGCCTGCTCGATGTTGGCGAGGATGTTCCGATGCAGCAACACCGCGCCCTTGGAAAGACCGGTCGTGCCGCCGGTGTATTGCAGGAACGCGACGTCCTCGTGGCCGACCTCGGCGGGTTTGAGCTCGAGGCGCGCGCTTTCCTTGAGCATCGCGTTGAAACGGACCGCCCGGGGGATCCGCCACGGCGGGACCATTTTCTTCACGCGGCGCACGACAAAATTGACGATCGGACCCCTGAAGCCGAGCACGTCGCCGAGCGCAGCGACCACCACGTGCTTCACCGGAGTCCTCGCGATCACCTGCTGAAGAACGTGGGCGAAGTTCTCCAGTATCACGATCGCCTCGGAGCCCGAGTCTTTGAGCTGGTGCTCGAGCTCGCGCGCGGTGTAGAGCGGATTGACGTTCACCACGGCGAACCCGGCCCGCAGGATGCCGAAAACGCACACCGGGTACTGCAGGCAGTTGGGCATCATCACCGCGACGCGCGCCCCTCTCGCGAGGCCTTTCGCCTGCAGCCACGCGCCGAAATCCCGCGACAGGCGGTCGAGGTCCCCGAAGCTGATCGTCTTGCCCATGTTGTAGTAGGCCGGGCGATCGCGGTACCGCGCGACATTCTTCTCGAACAGATCCCCGATCGAGCGGTATTGGCGGTAGTCGATCTGGGGCGGAACGCCGTTCGGGTAGTGCTTGAGCCAGATTCTGTCCATGCGTCTCCTCCTCTACCGCGCCCTCTGCGGGGCGCCTGGTCGATTCCGGGGCGGCGGGAGAACGGATGCGCCTGCGCCCATGAACACGCCTAGGTTATCGCGTTTGCGCGCTGGATGCTCGCAATCATGCTGCTCACCAGCAGAAACTCGCGCCGTCCCTCACGGCTGGCCGCCTGAGCGCGCAGCTCGTCGAAATTCTTCCTGCGCTCCTCCTCGGATCTTTCGTTCAGCCGCTTCAGGTTCCTGATCGAATGCTCCTGCACGTATTCGAGGTTCACGGTGCGCCGCTGACGAACGTAGAGGTCGAGGAGCGTCTCGTCGGCCTCGCCGCGGCAGACCTTGCCGAGCTTCTCGGTGAGGTTGAACGAGTCGTGGATTCCTCCGTTCAGCCCGAAGGCGCCCATGGGATTGTTGAGATGTGCCGCATCGCCGGCGAGCAGGACGCGCCCCGCGCGGAAGTCCTTGGCCACCCGCTGGTGCACCTTGTAGAGGCTCTTGTACTTGATCTGGTAGCGCTCCTTCCTCGGCAAGAAATTCTGCATGCGCCGCTCGACCATTTCCTCGGATAGCGTCACCGCGTCCTCCTCCTCGGGCGGGACGGGGAAGATGACCCGCCAGATTCCCGGCGGCCCGTCGTCCGGCATCTTGAAGAGCGCGGCCCACTCTTCCGGGTCGGCGAGATACGCGTTCAGGGTGTAGCCGTGCGGCGCGTAGTCGTAGGTCGTGCTCGCGACGACGAAGCGCTCGTCCCAGGTGAAGCCGTCGAACCCGACATCGGTGCACTTGCGCACGGTGCTGCGGCCGCCGTCGGCGCCGACCAGCCATTCGGCTTCGAATGTTTCGGTCCCGCCCGGCGTCGCCGCGGTCACCGTCACCCGGTCGGCGGTCTGCGAAAGGTCGGTCACCTTGTGCGAGAAGCACACGCGGGCGTTCGGGTATTCCTTGAGCTTCGAAAGAATGATCGGCGTCAGCCGGTGCTGCTCCAGATGCAGTCGGTAGGGATAGGGCGTGAGGTCCCCGATCTCGGTGAGGTCCCATTCGACGATTACGCCCTCCCTGCGGTCGCGGATCTGCCAGCGCGGAACCTTGATCGCCGTCCTGTGCATCTCCTCGGTGATGCCGTAGGGGGCCATCATCTCGAGCGAGGGCGGATGGTAGGTGCCCGCGCGCAGGTCGAAGCTCAAGCCCGGCTCTGCCTCGAGAACGAGCACCGGGACGTCCTGGCTCGCGAGCGCGAGCGCGGTCAGCAGACCGACCGGCCCTGCGCCGGCGACGATGACCCGGGGGTTTTTTGCCATTCTCGTGGATCCGGGTTNCGAGCGCACGCGGAGCGCAAGCCCGATGCAGGCGAGTGTCCCCGCGGCCGAAAGGATGCCGATCATCCAGTAACGGGTCAGCTCGCCCACGACCGAGCTGCCCACGACGAGGCTCGCAACGAAGGAGGCTGCACCGGCGGCGAGCTGCTGGATCGAGGCATTGAAGCTCATCACGCTGCCGCGCAGACGCGGTTCGGCGCCCGAGGTGATCAGCGCCATCGCCGGCACCATGCGCGCAGTGGACGCCCCGAACATCAGCATCGAAACGAGCACCGCAACGAAGAGGGGCGAGCGCGGCAGACTCGTCATCGCGATCGCCGCGATGGCCGTGGCCACGGCGGCTGCGGCAAATACGGCTCGCCTGCCGACGCTGTCGCTCCACCCGCCGGCCAGGCGCGCGGTGAGCAGCGCAGCGATCCCGGCGACCAGATACACCAGGGGCAGTTGCGCCTCGCTCACCCCGACGTTCGTCACCAGGTAGGGCGCCATGAACGGAAACACCAGGAACCCCGAGAACACCAGCAGCGCCGAGAACGCGAAAATCCTCAGATGGTTGGCATCGCCGAACACGGCTCTGAGCTGAGCGAGCGCGTTGCGCTCCCCGCCTGTCACGAGGTGTGCGCGCACCGGCGGGATCACGAACCAGGCCCCGAGCAGGATTGCCGAACAAAGCACGGCGAGGAACACGTAGGGCGCGCGCCAGGTGAAGTGCAGCGCGAGGTACAGGCTGATCGGCACGCCAAGGATCGAGGCGAGCGAGAACGCCGACATGACCGCGCCGAAGGCCCGGCCGCGCCGGCCTTCCGGGACCACGTCCGCGACGATGGTAAAAATATTCGCCGCGACTACGCCGCCGAAGGCGCCGGCTGCCATACGCGCGGCAAGCAGCGTCGCGTAGCTCGGCGCGAGAGCGCATGCCGCCATCGTCGCCGCAAAAAAGGCGTACAGGGCGAGCATCGCGGCCCTGCGGTCGAAGCGGTCGATGACGAGCGCGGAGAAAAAGCCCGACAAACTCGCGGCCACGGCGTAGATCGAGACGAAGAATCCGAGTTGCGTCGGCGTGATGCCGAACTGGCGCATGAGCTGCGTGCCAAGCGGCATCAACACCATGAAATCGACCATCTGGCTGAACAGGATGCCCGAGAGCACCAGCAGCAGCAGCCACTCGCGGCGCATTTCCCGCGGCTGCATCACCTGAATGTTCCCTCTCCCGCTTGCGGGAGAGGGCTAGGGTGAGGGTCGCCTAGAAATTCCAGAATTCTTGCAAGCACTTCGTCGGTACGCAATAGCGCGTCGTTATCCCAAAATGTCAGGACACGGTAGCCGCGATCGTTCAAAAACCTGGTGCGGGCTCTGTCCGCTTCGCTCATCGCCGTATGCTGCCCGCCGTCAACCTCGACGATGAGCCGTTTCTCCACACAAATAAAATCCACGATATAAGGCGCAATAGGATACTGGCGTCGGAACTTGAATCCACAGAGCTCACGGGCCCGCAGACGCCGCCAGAGTTTGCGCTCGGCGTCGGTTTGATTCTTACGCAATGATCGTGCGAGCCGCTTCAAGTCACCCCCTCACCCTGCCCTCTCCCCCGATAATCCGGGGGAGAGGGTATAGCAGCAGAACGCACGAGAGAGTGCTCGAGATTACTTGTGCTTGAACTTCGGCTTGCGCTTCTCCACGAACGCCGCCATGCCTTCCTTCTGGTCTTCGGTCGCGAAGAGCGCGTGGAACAGCCGCCGTTCGAAGAGCATCCCCTCGGCGAGCGGCGACTCGAAGGCGCGGTTGACCGATTCCTTTGCCATCATCACCGAAGGCAGCGAGAACTCGGCGATCTGCGCGGCGGCGGCGAGCGCCTCCTCGAGCAGGCGTTCCGCCGGCAGGACGCGGGACACGAGCCCCGCGCGCTCCGCCTCGGCGGCGTCCATCATGCGTCCGGTGAGAACGAGGTCCATCGCCTTCGCCTTGCCCACCGCGCGCGGCAGGCGCTGGGTGCCGCCGGCCCCGGGGATGATGCCGAGCTTGATCTCGGGCTGGCCGAACTTCGCGGTCTCCGCGGCGAAGATGATGTCGCACATCATCGCGAGCTCGCAGCCGCCGCCGAGCGCGTAGCCCGCTACCGCTGCGATCACCGGCTTCCTCACCGATTTCATCCGCTCCCAGTTGCGCGTGACGAACTCGCCCATATAGACGTCCCTGTAGCCCCGGTCCTTCATCGCGCCGATGTCGGCGCCCGCCGCGAACGCCCTGTCGCTGCCGGTGATGACGATCGCGCCGATCCCCTCGTCCGCGTCGAACCTCGCGAGCGCCTCGCTCAGCTCGTTCATCAGCGCGTCGTTGAGCGCGTTCAACACCTTCGGCCGGTTGAGGGTGACGAGGCCCACGCGGCCGCGGGTCTCGACGATGATGTTGTCATAGGCCATTGGAGTAGACTTTCGCGCAGAACCGCCGGGAGAAGCGCCTGATTTTATCAGGCTCCGCTCAACCCCCTGCGGCCGACGACAAGGAGACCGTCATGATCGATCCGCGCACCGCATCCCTGGGAGCGCTGCTGCTGCGCCTCTCGCTCGGGGTGATGTTCATCGCCCACGCCTGGCTCAAGTACTTCGTGTTCACCCTGCCCGGCACCGCCCAGTTCTTCGCCTCGGTCGGATTCCCGGGCCCGCTCGCTTACGTCGTGTTTGCCGCGGAGCTCGTCGGAGGCGCCATGCTCGTGCTGGGCGTGTACGCGCGCTGGGCCGCGCTCGCGCTCGTGCCGATACTGCTCGGCGCGACCACGGTGCACTGGGGCAACGGCTGGGTGTTCGACAGCAAAGGCGGCGGCTGGGAGTTTCCCGTGTTCTGGGCCGTGGCGCTGGTGGTGCAATCCATGATCGGCGACGGCGCCCTCGCGCTCAAGCCCTCCCGCGCCGACGACGCCGTGACCGAAACAGCCGCCTGAGCGGCCGCCGCGCCGGCGCCGGGCCTACTCGAGGGTGATCTTCTGCTCGCGGATCACCTTGCCCCAGCGCTCCAGCTCCGCGCGTATCCACCGGTCGAGCTGCGCGGGCGTGCCGCCCGCGGTCTCCAGGCCCTGGTCGGCGAAGCGCGCCTTCACGTCCGGCAGGTCGAGGATCTTCGCGACTTCCGCATTCAGCCGCGCGACGATCTCGGGCGGCGTCTTCGCCGGAGCGAGCAGGCCGACCCAGGCTTCCGACACGAAGCCCGCGTAGGTTTCGCTCAGCGCGGCTACGCCGGGCAGGATCGCGCTGCGCCGCGCGGAGGTGATCGCGAGCGCGCGCAAGCGTCCGGCTTTCAGATGCGAGCTGACGCTGGGGACGGTTGCGAACATCGCATCGACCTCTCCTCCCACCAGGTCGCCCAGCGCGAGTCCCGCGCCCTTGTATGACACCATGGTGACATCGATCCCCGCCTCGAGCTTGAATAGCTCCATCAGCAGGCGCGCGGGGGAGCCCGGCCCCACGACGGCAAAGTTGATCGCGCCCGGCCTCGACTTGGCGAGCCTGACGAAATCCCCTACGCTCGCCACACCCAAGCCCGGACGCACGACGAGCACGAGCGGCCCGCGCACGAGGAGCGATATGGGGGAGAGATCGGCGAGCGTGTCGTAGGGGAGATTCCCGAACAGGTGCGGATTGGTGGCGTGGCTGTCGAACACCGCGAGCAGCGTGTAGCCGTCGGGCGCCGCCTTGACCGCGGCCGCCGTGCCCAGGGTTCCGCCTGCCCCTGGGCGGTTCTCGACGAGAAACTGCTGGCCGAGCGCCTCGCCGAGCTTCGCCGCGACCAGGCGCGCGCAGATGTCCGCGAGGCCGCTCGGCGCGTTCGGCACGATGATCCGGACGGGCTTGCCCGGATACGCCGGGGCGGAAACCTGGGGGAAACCCGGCGCTGCTAAAATCGCAAGCGCGAGGCCGGCGGCAGCCTGGAGCGAGCGCAGCATTCGCATCATGATAACCTCGCCGCCTGCGGGTCGTGAACGAACGATGGGCCGTAAACGGGGACATCACATGAAACGCGACGTCGTCGAGATCGCAAGGCCCGAACGCCCGGTCCGCGAGCGCATAAACGCGGAGGAGTGGCGGCTGCGCTGCGAGCTCGCGGCGGCGCACCGGCTCGTCGCGCACTTCGTGTTCGTCGACATGACCTACAACCACATCTCGGTGCGCGTTCCGGGCGAGCCGGATCACTTGCTGGTCAAGGCCGACAACGTTTTCATGGAGCAGGTCACCGCCTCCAACCTCGTCAAGTACGACCTGGACGGCAACCTGGTGATGGATTCCGGGCACAAGGCGAGCCCCGCCGCCTACAACCTGCACGCGGCGGTGCTGAAGGCGCGGCCCGACATCGTCGCCGCGGTGCATACGCATTCCCCTGCCAACCTCGCCGTGTCCGCGCAGAAAGGGGGCCTTCGCCCCATCACGCAGCAGGCGATGCGTTTCTACAACCGCATCGCCTATTACCCGAACGAGGTCGACGACACGACGCGAGAAGGCGCCGACAAGCTGGCCGCGGCCCTGGGCGACAAATGGGTGATGATCCTCGAGAACCACGGCGCGCTCGTGTGCGGAACCTCGCTCGCCGAGGCCTACATCTACCATCACTTCTTCGAGCTCGCCTGCCGCGCCCAGGTGGGCGCGCTCGCGGGCGGCGCCGAGGTCATCACGCCCGCGCCCGAAGTGTGCGAGGAGCGCGCGAGGAAATTCGGGCGCATCGGACAGTACGATCACGGGAGCCGCGACTGGGTGGCGAGCATGGCGCTCGCGGAGAAGCTCTTCCCCGATTACAGGGAATAGCGGTCATGGAACGGGCGGCCTCGCCCCAAACGGGGCCGGGTTCCCGCGCGCCTCGGCCGATGGCCCGAAGCGGTCGAGCCGAAGTCCGATACGTATACAGGCGAGCCCTATCTCGGGCCTTGGGGCTGACCGGAATTCCAGGCGGTTCCGAGCATAGGTCTTTTCGATCGCCCGGGCGGAAGGGTTCGGCGGCGTGCGTTGTTAACCGCATGTGCCGAGTTCCGCGTCGGGTCTTCCCGCGTTCTTGAACTCGACAGCGAATTGTAAGATTCGCCGCGCAGAATCGGAGCATCGAGGAGACAAAACACATGTTTACTTTCATTCCAATGGGAAACGGTTTTCGGCGCGCTGCGCCGCTCGCCCTCATCGTGGCCTTCGGCCTGGCGGCATGCGGAGGCGGATATAGCGGCGGCGGCGGCGCCGGATACGGCATGTCCACGGCCGGGCCGGCGAGCAAGCTCTTCGCCGCGGACTCGCCGCACATGGCAATCGGCTCGCTCGTCAATCCGAACCCGGGCGCGGGAATGATCACCGTCGACCGCGTCATCATGGGCTCGCTTTACACGGGTCTGTCGAACAATATCGGCAGCCTGGCGCTCGATCCGGCGCTCGACTATCTTTATGTGGGGAACGGCACGTCGGTACGCGTTTTTTACATGGCCAGCATGGCGAATGGAGACGCCACCCCGCTCCGAGTCATCTCTGGCATCGGCAACACCGGCTCCCTGTTTCTGGATACGACGCCGAACAACCGTCTCTACGTCGGGGACGACGCCTTCGGCGTAAGGGTGTTCGACAACGCAAGCATGATCAGCGACCCGACCTCGAGCGCCCGGGTCATTACGGGCTTGGGTACTGTCCATGGCGTGGCGGTCGATACAGGCAGCAACGACATACTCTATGTCTCGAACACCATGTCCACCGCGAGCAACCAGATCAACCTCTTCACCGCCAGCACGGCACAAGACCCCGCGACGCCCCTCAAGACGATCACCCCGACCGACACCGGGGTCAACCTCCCTGTGGGCGGGATCTCTCTGGATATGGCAAATGACCGGCTGTACGTGGCCGGCTTTACCGACAACAAGGTCAGGGTCTTCGATGCTGTGCACAACACCCCGGGCGGCATGATCGCGCCGACCAAAACGCTCACGTTCCCTGCAACCATCTCGAACGTGGTTATCGACGCGGCGAACAACAGGCTCTACGCGGTGAGTCTCGGCGCA
>VBDM01000124.1 GCA_005881355.1 Betaproteobacteria bacterium | reverse complement strand
TAATTCCTCTCAACCGGGAACGGCGGCACCGGGGCGGTCGGCGTGAGGATCAGGTCGTAGCTCTCGAAAAGCGCCCGCCAGCGGTGCCAGATCTCGGCGCGCTTGCGCTCCGCGCGGGCGATGTCGCTGACGGTGAGGGAGAGGCCCGCGCGGATGTTGCCGGCGAGATTGTCGCCGAGCTCGCCGATGCGCTCCAGGCGCTCCAGG
>VBDM01000123.1 GCA_005881355.1 Betaproteobacteria bacterium | reverse complement strand
CGACGTGGATCTAGCCGTCGATTCAATTCGCCACCTGGAGCAGTTCCCGCTGGTATTCCACTCCGGAAGCTGACCGCCATCTTGAGGTCACAAATTGTGACTTCAAGTTATGCATCGCCTGAAGCAACCCCTTGTGAGCACCCTGCCCTACGTGATGCCCGGGATTTTTGCCGTCATGCCGCTGCACGCGACGCGAAGGCGGGACGGTTCATAATAGTCTGCGCCGTCCAGCGGCAAACAACAGGAGACTGCAACATGAAGCTCACTCTCTACTACGCCCCGATCGCCTGCTCGCTCGTCCCGCTCGTGACGCTGCACGAGTCGGGCGCGGAGTTCGAGGTGAAGCCGATCTCGCTCAAGAACAAGCAGCAGCACAACGCCGATTACCTGCGGATCAATCCCAAGGCGAAAGTGCCGGTGCTCGTCGTGGACGGCGAAGCGCTGACGGAAAATGTCGCGATCCTCACCTGGCTCGCGAGCGCCTTCCCCGCGAAGAAGCTCCTGCCCACCGACCCGAAGAATTCGATCAAGGCGCTGTCTTTGATGGCGTGGTGCGCGTCGGGGCTGCACCCTCCCCTCACGCGGATCTTCGACCCGGCGCGTTATTGCAGCGTGCCGGGCAGCGAGGCGAGCATCCGCAAGCTCGCCCTTGAGGAAGTGCTCAAGAACTTCAAGATCGTGGACGGCATGCTGGCGGGGAAGGAATGGATGTTCGACCACTGGACGGCGGTCGACGCTTACCTCTTCTGGGTGTGGAGGCGATTCGGCGTGTTCAAGATCGAAATACCGCCGTTCCCGAACTATGCGGGCCACGCCGAGCGGATGACGAGGCGCGAGAGCGTGAAGCGCGCGCTCGCCTTCGAGCGCGAGGTCCTGGACCGGGCCGCGAAGGCGGCGTAGCGCAATCTCCAGGGCGAGATCGACAGCGCCGCGCTTTACCGCGCGCTCGCCGGCATCGAGCGAAAACCCGAGCTTTCCGATGTCTACCGCCGCCTCGCGGAAGTCGAGGAGACGCATGCGCGCTTCTGGTCGCGGAAGATCGCCGAGCAGGGGAAGCAGCCGCCCCCGCTCAGCCCCGGCTGGCGCGCCCGCATCCTGATCTGGCTCGCGCGCCGCTTCGGGCCCGAGGTGGTCCTGCCGACGGTGCAGAACCTCGAGGCGATCGACCGCGACCACTACGATCTGCAGGCGGAAACCGAAGGCACGCCGATGCGCGCGCAGGAGCGATCGCACGCGCGCGTCCTCAAGCGCCTCGCCGACCGCACCGACGCTCTCTGGGACGGCAGCGTTTTCTCCCGCCTCGAGGGCAGGCACGGCGCGGGAGGCGGCAACGCCCTGCGCGCCGCGGTGCTCGGCGCGAACGACGGCCTGGTGTCGAACCTGAGCCTGGTGATGGGCGTGGCGGGCGCGGAGTTCTCGCAGCAGACGGTGCTGATCACAGGGCTCGCGGGGCTGCTGGCCGGCGCCTGCTCGATGGCGATGGGAGAGTGGCTGTCGGTGCAGAGCTCGCGCGAGCTGTACCAGAAGCAGATCGCCACCGAGGCGGACGAGCTCGCGCAGGTGCCGGAGGAGGAGATGGAGGAGCTTCGCCTGATCTACCAGTCGAAAGGCCTCGATCACGCGCAAGCGAAGGCGCTCGCCGAGCGCATCATCACCAACAAGGGCGCGGCGCTCGACACGCTCGTGCGCGAGGAGCTCGGCATCAACCCGGATGACCTCGGCGGGTCGGCCTGGATCGCGGCGATATCGTCCTTTGCGGTGTTCGTCGTCGGCGCGATCGTGCCGGTCGCCCCCTTCCTCGTCTTCGGCGGAGCGGCGGGCGTGCTCGCGAGCGCCGCGGCAAGCGCGGCGGCCCTGTTCCTCATCGGCTCGGCGATCACCGTGTTCACCGGGCGCGGCGTGCTCTTCTCGGGGACGCGGCAGCTGCTCATCGGCATGTCCGCCGCGGCGATCACCTACGGAGTGGGGACGCTGCTCGGGACTGCAATCCGCGGGTAGGGAAACTATTCCGAGTTCGAGCCCCGGCTATTTCCCGTCATATTTTCTTGAAGGGCTCGGGAACGACCGTTCTCGCCGGCGTCGGGATAAAGCGCGGCGCCGGAGCAATTGGTTTTTTGGGCTGCTTGGGTTTCTTGTGTTCGCGATTGCTTCGTTGCACGCCCTTGGGCATTCGAGTTCTCCTCAGAGGATCGACCTGAAGCCGAATAGAGAAGTATATGCCGATTGATCCGCCGGCCCGACCCTCGTCGGGCCGGGTTACAAGATCCCGATCGCGCGCGACGCCAGGAGCGCGACGATGATCAGCGAGATCGCCGACTGCAGCATCGTAAGCACCTTGGCCCATCGCGAAAGGACCGGCGTGTCCGACGGGGAAAATGCGGTGCTCGTGTTGAAGGCTATGAACAGATAGTCGATGAACCTCGGAGACCAATTTTTTTCGATCGCGGTCTTCGAATACTCCGTCATCTGTGGAAACAGGAAGGCGCCTTCGGTATGCGCGCCCCGGCGGTCGCGCTGCAGCGGGCCTCCTCCGTCGAGCCTCCAGTACCAGAGGGCGAACACGAGAATGTTGGTGAGCCAGAGCGCGCCGGCGGATCGAAGCAGCTCGGGCGCCGCCTCCGCCCGCGTCGGCAGCGCTTTGATGAGGAGCACCAGCGACAGAACCAGGGCAAGCGTGATGACCGCGCTGACCACGTGGCCCAGGACGCGATTGAGCTCGTGATGTCCCGTGCGGTGGGATATCACCGTCGGTATCAGCAGAATCACCACCACCGCGAGAAGCAGCCAGCGCGGGCCTACGGTGAGGAAAGAAGGCAGCGCGGTGTAAATGCCGCCTACGGCAAGCAGCGCGATGACGGCGGGCAGCCGCGGTTCGGCCCTGGGCATGGGCGTTTTCACCCGGCGCGGGCTAGAGCTGCTTCCTCGCCCTGGCGAAGGATTCCTTCAGCGCTTCGTAGCTTTTCACGAAGCCGGCCTTGACCTGCTCCCACGATTCCGCGGAGCTGTGCTTGAGCCCGCCGTACCATTCGGCGGCCTCGTTGCGTTCCCGGCGCAGCGCGTTGAGCGTCGCCCGGGCCTTCTTGCGGGCGGCCTGATCCATCCGCTCCCAGTCGTCGTCCAGCTTCCTTTCCAGGCGGGCGATGCGCCTGTCCAGATCGTCGAGCGCAGCCTTGGCCTGCTTGACGGCCTCGTCGCGCTGCGCAACCGTGTAATCCTTGATCGCCCTGCCGGTCTCGCCGGCTTTCTTTGAGACGTCCTTCGCGGTGGTCTTGCCGCCCGGGGCTTCGGCTGCGGAAGACAAGGGCGAAACTGCGAGCAGCGCGCCGAGCGCGAGCGCCCGGGCCGAAAAAACGATCGTTCGAGCCTTCATTTTTTCTCCCAGGCAATGACCGTCAGGTGACGCCGGAAAACCGCTTGTTGCGCGCCTTCCAGGCGATCTTTCGCAGCGCCATGACCCGGGCAAAGCAGTCCGGGCAGGCGTATCGAACGCCGCTGCCGTAGCTGGTGCGCGACAGCGGCCGCATGGTGCTCGCATCCACCGAGCGCTTGCACTCGGGGCATCGCTTCGTTTTCGATGAGTGCGTGCTCATCCGTTCACGCTCCAGGGCGGACGCCTAGCGCCTCCGGTACTGCGGCCGGCGCACGGGCAGCCGCACCGCCGGGTTCGCGTCCTTGTGCCGGAAGCTGATGCGCCCCTTCGTGAGATCGTAGGGCGTCAGCTCGAGGCTGACCCTGTCCCCCGCGAGGATGGTGATTCGATGCTTCCTCATCTTGCCCGACACGTAGGCGACCACGACGTGCCCGTTCTCCAGCGTCACGCGGTAGCGCGTATCGGGGAGCACCTCGCTGACGGTGCCTTCCATTTCGATCAATGCCTCTTTTGCCACGTCAATGCTCCTTCCGGCTCCGGACCGTACTGCGATCGGAGCCTGCGACTGCGGGGGGACCCGGTAAACGCGGGGCGGCCGGAAGCGGCACCCCGAGGGGTTACTGCGGACCGACCAAATCGAATTCGACGTTGCTAATATGGGGGGTACGGGCGCCGTTGGCAAGGGGACGGGGAAAATACTTTCCGTCTCATCCGTGACCCCTGTTCCACCGCGTACCCCGACAGGAGGAGATCATGAAGTTCCGCACCTTGACCGGGCTCGCGCTCGCGCTCGCCGCGGCGCCCGCCGCCGCTCACGGCCCGAAAGATCCGCCCCACCAGAGCCACTGCATGGGCGACCTGAAACTGGAGAGCGGCGAGGCGATCCGCGACTTCTGCATCTCCTACGTCACGCACGGAACGCTGAACGCGGACAAGTCCAACGCCGTTCTCATGGTGACGGCGATCGGCGGCAACCACCACCGCATCGACTACCTGATCGGCCCGGGGCGCGCGCTCGATCCGTCGAAATATTTCATCATCGCCACCGACGCCATCGGGAACGGGCTCACAACCTCCCCTTCGAACAGCAAAGCGCAGCCGAAGATGCAGTTTCCGAAATTCAACATCCGCGACATGGTGAGCTCGCAGCAGCGCCTGGTCGAGAAGCTCGGCATCAGGAAAGTCGTTACGGTGGTCGGCGCCTCGATGGGCGGGATGCAGGCGCTGCAATGGGCGGTGAGCTATCCGGACATGATGGACAGCGTCGTGCCCATCATCCCGCTCGGGAGGACGCCCGCCTGGACGACGGGCGTGCTCGAGATGCTGCGCCAGGGCATCATGGCCGATCCCCGCTGGAACGGCGGCAACTACTCCAGCAGCCAGCCGCCGGAGCAGGGCATGCGGCTGTGGTCCGGGTGGCTTTCGGGAGTGATCGTGCGCACGCCCGGCTACCAGGAGTCGCTCTTCCCGAACAGCCAGGATGCGATCGGCTATCTGAAAGGGGTGCAGGACGCGGGCTGGCGCCGCATGGACGCGGTGGACTGGATCTATCAGAGCTGGGCCTACGACCGGCACAACCTCGGCGCCACGCCCGGATTCGACGGCGATTATCACCGCACGCTCAAATCGATCAAGGCGAAGACGCTGATCCTCGCCGGAATCGGCGACCTCCTCAACCCGGAATACGAGGCGATGGAGGCGGCTCGCTTTATTCCCGACGTGCGCTACGTCGCAATCAACGAGAAGCTCCCGATGGGGCATGTCTCGGGCGCGGGCATCAGCGCGCCGGAGAACGAGCTGCAGAACGCCGAGATCGCGCGCTTTCTCGAGGCCGTCACCGACCGCGGCCGCAAGATCCAGTGATCCTGCGGGAGCGCGCGATTCAACAATGAGCGGGCCTTCCAAAACAAAATTCGTTCACATCATCTACATCCGCGCCGCGCCGCGGGCGCTTTGGAACGCGCTCACCCAGGCCAAGTTCACGCGCCAGTACTACGCCGGCCTGGAGCTCGAGGCCGAGCTCAAGCGCGGCGGCCGGTTCGACTACCTGCACCGGCTGGAGGTGCACCGGCGCCACGGCGCGGGCGTGGAAGGCGTCGTGGTCGAGGTCGTTCCGCGAAAGAAGCTGGTGCACACCTTCGAGCCGAAGTTCATCGAGGACGGGCCCTCGCGCGTGACTTACGAGATCGAGCCGATGGGCATGGTATGCAAGCTCACCGTGACCCACGACGAGTTTCCCGAGGGCGGGCCCACGCTGGAGACCGTGAAGGAAGGCTGGCCGGAGATCCTCTCCAGCCTCAAGTCGCTCCTCGAGACCGGCCGGGCGCTCGCCATTCCGCGCAATCCCTAGCGGAGCCGCGACCGCCTTACCGGTTCCCGGCGGCGATATACTGGGCGCCTTGGCGATCGATTCGAGGAGGCCGTCATGGAAGCGGTGAAGGACGCGAGCCATCTCTACGAAGTCGAGCGGCGCGCGTTCCACGCGCAGCGCCCCGGCTTCCGCATCAACGAGCTGCAGATCTCGACGAAGCAGAAGGTGCCCTGGCACTACCACAACAACATCCAGGACACCTTCTACGTGCTCGAGGGGAAGATCCGCATCTTCCTGCGCGACCCCAAGGAGGAGGTGCGCCTCGGGCCCGGCGAGACGTTCTCGGTCAGGCCGAAGCGCCCGCACCTCGTGGTCAACGGCGGCGACGCCTCGGCGACCTTCCTCGTGCTGCAGGGCATCGGCGAATACGATTTTGTCCCGCTGACGTGAGGCGCTCCGCAATACGCCCGGCATCCCGGTAGAAAACGCCCGTCATGGACACGATCGACCGCAGTCTGTCCGAGGAGCAGCGGCTGATGCGCGCGAGCTGCCGCGCCTTCGTCGACGACTTCGTCACCCCCTTCATCCGCAAGAACTGGCAGCGCGAGTGGCTGATGGACCCCGACGCGCGCCTGCCGCGCGCTATCCTCGAGCAGGCCGACAAGATCGGCATCCGCACGCTGGGGGTGCCCGAGGAATTCGGCGGGGTTCCGCTCGACCCGGCTCACGAGGTGCAGACCTTCGCCCTCATCTCCGAGGAGATCGCGCGCGGCGACTCGGGCCTTTCCGACAAGCTGGTGCAGATCTGGAAAGTGTCGGTGCTGCTCCGCAACGTCGCGCCACGCCGCCTGCAGGAGCACTGGTTCCCGCGCATCGTGAAGGATCCGGGGTTTCTTCTCGCGCACTGCCTCACCGAGCCGCGCGGGGCCTCGGACCGCTGGCTGCCGTACAACGCGCCCGAGGCGGCGATGCAGACGAAGGCCGCGCTCAAGGGCGACGAGTGGGTGATCAACGGGCGCAAGCAGTTCATCAGCAACGGTTACGACGCGAGCCTCTACGTCGTGTACGCCACCACCAGGCCCGGCGTGGGCATGCTGCAGGGCACCTCGAGCTTCCTCGTGCCGCGCGGCACGCCGGGCCTCACCATCGCGCGCTGCAACGAGACGCTCGGAGGCCGCTTCATGAACAACGGCGAGCTGGTGTTCGAGGACATGCGCCTGCCGAAAGACCATCTGCTGGTGGAGAACGACGCTCTGCAAAAGACCGGGGTCTACTTCAAACCCGGCAAGATCATCCAGGCCTCGAAGAACCTGGGAGTGGGCGTAGCGGCCTTCGAGCGCACCGCCGAGTACGTGCAGAACTACGTGCAGGGCGGACGCACGCTCATCAAGCACCAGGCGGTCGCGCTGCGCCTGGCGGAGATGGCGACGAGCCTGCGCGCGGTGCGCGCGCTCCTGCGCGAGGCCGCGCGCGCGGTCGACGAGCGCGCGCCCGACGCCGAGGAGCTGTGCAACATGGTGAAGCTGTTCGCCTCCGAGGAGGTCTTCAAGGTGGCGCAGCACGCGGTGGAGCTGCACGGCGGGAACGGCATCATGCTCGACTTCGGCATCGAGAAGCTGTTCCGCGACGCGGCGGTGTTCCTGCACATGGACGCGACGGTGGACATCTCGAAGTTCAAGATCGTCAAGCTCATGTTCCCCCACACGGCCGGCGCCTACGCCGGGCCGGAAACCTAGCCGGCCGAAAAGGAGACTCATGGCCAGAGGAGGTGTGCTGACGGTCGCAGCGGCGCTGATTGCGCTCGCGCCGCACGCGCTCGCGCAGGAAGCGCCGTTCCCGAGCCGCGCGCTGCGGATCATCGTGCCGTTCACACCGGGCAGCGTGACCGACGTCATGGCGCTCAGCGTCTCGGACAAATTGTCCGCGAGCCTCGGGCAGCCCGCGGTCGTGGAAAACCGCCCGGGCGCGGGCGGCACCATCGGCATCGCCCAGGTGGCGAAGTCCGCGCCCGACGGCTACACGCTCGTGGTGGTCTCTGCGGGGTACGCCGTGAATCCGGTGATCTACGAGAACCTCCCCTACGACTCGGCGAGGGACCTCGCCGGGGTGATCCCGCTCGGAAACCTTCCCAGCGTCCTGTTCGTTTCCCCGGCGCTCGGCGTGAAATCGGTGCAGGAGCTGATCGCGCTCGCGAAGGCAAAGCCGGGAGCGCTCAACTATCCTTCGGCCGGCATCGGCAGCGCGTCGCACGTGAACACCGAGAAGCTCCTCGCCGTCACCGGCATCAAGGCGGTTCACGTGCCGCTGAAGGGCGCTCCGGAAATGATCACGGAGACCATCGCGGGCCGCACCCAGTTCGGCACCGTGGGAATTTCCGCCGCCCAGCCGGCGATTCGCGACGGCCGGCTGGTCGCGCTCGCAGTGAGCGGCAAGAGGCGCGCGCCCAACCTCCCCGATGTGCCCACCGTGGCCGAGGCCGGTGTCCCGGGCGCCGAGTTCAACTTCTGGATCGGGGTGCTCGCGCCGGGGCAGACGCCGCGGGCCATCGTCCACCAGTTGCACGACGAATTCGATCGCGCCCTGCAGTCGCCGGACGTGCGCGAGCGCCACGCCAAGCTCGGCGCCGAGCCCATGCCGATGAGCCCCGAGCAGTTCGACGCCCAGATGCGCGAGGACCTTGCCACGCTGGGCGCGGTGCTGCGCGCCGCGGGCGTGAAGGCAAACTGACGCCGAAACGCGGGCGGCTCATCGCCCTGTCACTCAGCCAGCCAGGAGGATTCATGGTCAACCGCGACGAATACATCGAGAAGCTCAAGGCGCAGCTCGACCAGTGGAACGCCGAGACGGCGAAATGGGAGGCGCAGGCCAAGGAGGCGCAGGCGGGCATGCGCGCCGAGTTCGA
Organism: Betaproteobacteria bacterium; assembly: GCA_005881355.1. GTDB lineage: Bacteria > Pseudomonadota > Gammaproteobacteria > Burkholderiales > SG8-39 > VBDM01. The sequence continues at coordinate 107 of VBDM01000123.1, read as the reverse complement.
GAAACAGCTGGCCGCGTTCCGCCAGCGGCGCGATCAGGCGATCGAGCAGCTGCGCAAGGTGCAGTCGGCCTCGGGCGACGCCTGGATGGAGCTTGCGCGCGGAGCCG
>VBDM01000122.1 GCA_005881355.1 Betaproteobacteria bacterium | reverse complement strand
TTATGTGCTACGAGTTCGACGAGATGTACAGGAGAGCGCGCGAGACCGAAGAAGCGCGCAGGAGAAAGCTGGCCGATGATTTGGCGAAGCAAGACAAGTCCTCCGCCCCCGCCAAGCCGGCCGCGCCCCGGAAGGACCTCAAGGAGAAAGAACCCGTTCCGGCCTGATCGCATCCGGTTTCGACAGAGAACCCCGCCCCGGCGGGGTTTTTTGTCGGTAGTCAACAGGCTGTTGAAAAACGCTTCCCGAACGCAAACTCGGCGAGTCTGAGAGGGAAGCATTTTTCTGCAGCCTCCGATTTGGGGGATATAAAGGGGGCGTGCCCCCTTTTCCAACGTTTGACGACGGCGTCCCGATACGGCACATTCGAGCCCGTGCGATTGGGCTACTTCACCATGCCGAGGCGATCGTTCTCGCCGACAGGCTCGGCTTCCACGATGCCTTCGTCGGCGAGCATCTCACCGACCGCTGCGAAAACGTCAGCAACAGCTTCATCTTCCTCGCCACCCTGATCGGCGAGACGAAAACGATCAAGCTCGCGACCGGCACCTCCAACCTCTCGCAATCGCACCCCGTGGTGATCGCCGCCCAGGCGGCGATGTTCGACCACCTCGCGAAGGGACGCTTCATATTCGGGATCAGCCCGGGAGCGCTCTCCTCGGACGCGGAGGCGCTCGGCATCCTGGCCGAAGACCGCAACAAGATGCTCGCCGAGGCGATCGACGTGATCCTGGCGATCTGGGAGCGCGACCCGCCCTACGGGATCGATCTTCCCGGAAACCGCTACAAAGTGACCACGGAAAAGACCTTCGTACCGGAAATCGGGCGCGGCATCATGTACAAGCCCTACCAGAGGCCGCGCCCCGAGATCGTCGGGACGGTGGTCGCGCCGCATTCGAAGGGCGTGATCGCGATGGGCGAGCGCGACTTCCACCCGCTCTCGGCGAATTTCCTGCTGCCGCACTGGCTGCCGAGCCATTGGGAAAACTACGCCGAAGGCAAGCGCCGCGCGGGCAAAACGCCCGATCCCGCCGAGTGGCGCATCGCGCGCACGATTTTCGTCGCCGACGACGACAAGCTCGCCGAGCGCTACGGCCGCGGCGACCCGAACAGCCCGTACCGCTTCTACTGGAAGCAGCTGCGCGAGAAGATGATGCGCGCGAAGCGCCACGTCATCTTCAAGATGCACGAGGCCGAGGACGACGGCGCGGTGACGATCGAGCGCCTGCTCGGCAGCCTCGTCATCTGCGGCACGGTGAACCGGGTCGTCGACGAGCTGCTCGCGCTCCGCGAGCGCTCGGGCGAGTTCGGCGAGATCGTCTACGCCGGCATGGACTGGGTGGACGAGAAGCTCGCGAGGCGCTCGATGGAGCTGATGGCGGCCGAAGTGATGCCGCAGCTCGACCGCGCGATCGGCGCGCGAGGCGAAAAACCGCTGCGCGAAGCGGCCGGGCGCTGAAGTCCCGGGTTCAAGCTCGGCGGACCGCGTTTGAGCGTCCTCGAGCGGCAGGCTTTCCCGCCGGGACTAACTCCTACAGAATACGGCTCGCGGAAGAGCCGAGGCACTGCATCCGAGGCCGAAGCCGTACGAGGCGGACCCGGATACCCCCGGAGCGCCGGTTCAGGAACGATTCTTGCGTATTTCCGTGCGTGGAAAAATCCGGGCTCGGCACGGAACGACGCACAAATGACCCTGCTAATGGACGACGAAAGCACGATTCAGAAGAACATCGCCGACAAGCTCGTTGAGGCGCTGAAGACGGGTGGCTTCGTCCTCTACGCCCAGAGGATCCAGCGACTGGCAGCCGCTGGTAAGGAGCGGGCGTTTCAGGAGATCCTGGTCCGTTTTCGAGAGGAGGAGGAGAAGCTCCTTCCGCCGGGAACGTTCTTTCCCATGCTCGAGGAGTATCGGCTGCTGCCGTACGTCGACCGCTGGGTGGTGAGCCGCCTTTCGAGCTGGATCCAGGAAACCCGCGCCCAGAAGTCCGGCTGGGCGGTCCCCGCGAACGGAGTCAACCTCTCCGAGGACACGCTGCGCGAGCCGAAATTCGCGGATTTCGTCGCCAAGCACATCAAAAATGCGGGGCTGCCCGAAGGGACGTTTTCGTTCGAGCTCGGCTGGGACACCGCTCTGCTGCACTCCGACAGGCTGAAAGACATCCAGGCGCAACTGAAGCCCGCCGGCTGCCGCTTCACCCTCGCCGGCTTCGACGGCAGCGACGCCTCGTTCAAAATGCTGAAGGTCTTGAAGCCCGATTTCGTGAAGCTCGCCTACGGCATCGTGAAGGATATCAACCGCGCGCTCGCCGCCTCGGAGAAGGCCGAATCGATCAACCAGAAGTGCCACGCCATGGGAATCAGGACCATCGCGGAGTACGTCGAGAGCCGCGAGGTGCTGGAGCAGCTGCAGCTGATCGAAGTGGATTTCGCTCAAGGGCTGATCATCGGCACTCCGCAGCGCTTGGCCTGAGCTTCCGGCTCGCAAGGCCCGCAGGCCGCGACGGCCAGGTACGCTATCATGCCGCAATGATCGGCAGAAACTGGCGCACCCCGGGGGTCGTCCTCCTTTGCGGCGGCGTCATCCTGACGATCGCCATGGGAACGCGGCAGGGGTTTGGCCTGTTCCTGCAGCCGATGACGCTCGACCACGGCTGGAGCCGCGAGACCTTCGCGTTCGCGATGGCGCTGCAGAACCTGCTGTGGGGCGCCTCGCAGCCCTTCTTCGGCATGATCGCCGACCGCAAGGGTGCCGGGCGCGTGCTCGTCGCCGGCGCCGCTCTCTACGCGACGGGCCTGGTGCTGATGGCGATGTCCAATACGGGCTGGCAGTTCAGCCTCGCCACGGGCCTGTTCATCGGGCTCGCGCAAGGCTGCACGACTTTCAGCATCGTCTTCGGCGTGGTGAGCCGGGTCTTCCCGCCGGAGCGCCGCAGCATGGCGCTGGGGCTCTCGAGCGCCGCGGGCTCGTTCGGCCAGTTCGCGATGCTGCCTTACACGCAAACCTTGATTTCGAACTTCGGCTGGTTCGACGCCCTGCTCACCCTCGCGGTGAGCGCCGCGCTGATCGCCCCGCTCGCCTCGGCGCTCGTCGAGAAGCGCGGCAGGGACGCGGGCGGCGCCCAGGCGCAGAGCGTCGGCGAGGCGGTGCGCGAGGCCTTCGGCCACAGGAGCTTCCTGCTGCTCACCGCGGGCTATTTCGTGTGCGGCTTCCAGCTCGCCTTCATCACCATTCACTTCCCGGCGTACCTCATGGACAAGGGGCTCTCGGCCAACGTCGGGATGCTCGCGCTCGCGCTGGTGGGCCTGTTCAACATCTTCGGCTCCTTCGCCTCCGGGGCGCTCGGGGCCAAGTACACGAAGAAATACCTGCTCTCCTCGATCTACTTGTCGCGCAGCGTCGTGATCGCGCTCTTCATTCTTGCGCCGGTGAGCGAGGGCTCGGTGTATCTGTTCTCCGCGGCGATCGGGCTGCTGTGGCTATCCACGGTGCCGCTCACCAACGGCGTGATCGGAGGGATCTTCGGCGTCGCCTACATGTCGACGCTGTCGGGCTTCGTGTTCTTCAGCCACCAGATCGGCAGCTTCATCGGCGTGTGGCTGGGCGGGTACCTTTTCGACCACACCGGCTCCTACCAGGTGGTGTGGCTGATTTCGATCGCTCTGGGCATTTTCGCGGCGCTCGTGAACCTGCCGATCGAAGAGCGCCTCATCGAACGCATCCCCGCGCCGCGCCCCGCGGCGTGAGCCTTCGCGCGAGGGATCCGTAGACGGGCGCGGAAATCGCGCAGACTGATCAGCGGATCGCGGCGGGAGCCACCGTCGAGCCCGAAGCCCCCTGGATCTTCAGCGGCTGCATGGTGAACGCGAACTCCCACACGCGCTTGGCGACCAGCTCGTCGAGCTTCAGGTTCTCGAGGATGTGCACGCCGTTGACCGCGAGAAAGATCTGATGCACGGGCAGGCTCAGGTCCTTGTCCGGGTTTGGCGCGACCTCGACCGGCCAATTGTCCGAACCGACCAGGACCGGGTCCTGCTTCACCAGCCACTCGGCGGCGGCGACTCCGACGCCGGGCGTCGACTTCACGAAGCGCGCGTTGTCCTTGCCGTAGAGCTTGCCCCAGCCGGTGTGGATGATGACGGCGTCGCCAGGCTGCAGCTTCAGCTTTTGCTTCGCGAGCGCCTGCTGGAGATCGTCCGGGGTGATCTCGTAGGTGTCGCCGAGCATCTCCACCCCCTTCAGTCCCGCGACGTCGATCAGCACGCCGCGCGCGAAGATCATCCCGACTTTTTCGACTCCGAGCTTCGTAAATCCCGAGCGGGTCGCGACTTCGCTCACCTTGAAACAGTTGTACAGCGAATCGCCGATCGTCTGGTGGGCGAAGCCGTCGAACTGCGTGCCGACCTGGCCGATCTCGCTCGTGACGACTTCCTCGTTGCTGCCGCGCGTGTTCCTCCCGGTATTCATGAAGGTGCGCTTGGTGTGCAGGTTGAAGATGCGCGTGCCGAAGAACGGCATGCCGGGCCCGAGCACGTACGCCATCTCGATCACCTCGCCGGTCTTGATCAGCCGCACGGCACGCAACACCGTTTCAGGGTTCTTCATGTGGTTGCCCGAGCCGCGCTCGTCGCCCGCGCCCCACTTCGACGGGCAGCGCTGGCTTTCGGGCGGCAAGTTCCATTGCGCAAAAGCGACCACGGGAGCGGCAAGGAGGGCGATTGCGATGGCGGTGCGTTTCATGTTGTCCCCTTAGTTGAGAATTTCGTAAAGACGCTCGTCGTAGAGCGCGCCGGCCATACCGGCGAGTTTGTCGCGGAACTCGCGCTGGTGCGCCGACATTCCGTTCGCGTCGAAGGCCTCGCGCGAGCGCCAGATCTCGAACACGGTGAAGTGATTCGGACGGTTGGTCTGCTGCACGATTTCGAAACGGACATTCCCGGCCGCCGCGCGGCTCGCCTCCCCCAGCGCCTTCAGCGCGACGATGGCGTTGTCCTTCTGCGGCGGGATCACGTCGACGTGGGTCACGCCATAGACGGCGCCGGACGCAAGGTCCATCGGGCCGACGGAAAGCGAGTTGTGGAAACGGTCGTCTGCCGGCGCGTTGCGCAAGCTCGCGAGCTTCTCGCGGAATTCCTTCGTGGCGGGGGCAGCCACGTGCGCGTCCCACGCCGCTTTGTCCTTCCACGCCGCGGCCACGACGAACTGTCCCGGCCGGACGACGCTCCGCACCACCACGGAGCGGAGGTTTCCGGCCGTTGTGCGGCTCGCGTCGCGATAGGACTTCAAGAGCGCGGCGGCTCAACGTAGAGCGGGCTCACATCGGCGGGAACGGCGGGCGGCGCAGCGGCGGGTGCCTGGGCGATGGAGTTCACGGTGTAAAGACACAGCAATGCCGCGACGAGCACGGCCTGATGGAATGTCATGTTTTCTTCTCCTTGGTCACTTCCAGCGGCAGACGGATATCGTACACCCGGGGCGAAATGAGGTCGCGTTCCGCCATCAGCCCAGTCTACCCACCTGCTCTTCCAGCAAGCTCCACGCAGCGGCGCCGAACTCTGGTTGTCCATAGGTCTCCTCCTTCGAGCGAGCGGGTATTATGAACCAGCCGGGAAAAGGTGCTGGCCGCCGGGCAGCAGGACAAAAGTCCCGCGTGAGTTCAAATATCCTAGTTTTCGCAGCGTTGCGCTTGACTGCCGGGTCCGGCGACTGCATGATCGAATCAGAACGCCTCTACAAAATCCGAAGCCATGACGAGCGGTGTCGCGCAGGCGCTTTCCCTCCTCGAGGCGTGGACCGCGCATTCGGTCAAGCAACAGCATCTCCCCAGCGCGGCGCTTACCGTCGTGCAAGGCGATCGGCCTGTCTGGACCAAGGCCTTCGGCTATGCCGAGTTGAGCGCGAAAACGGCGGCGACGCCGCAAACGCTCTACCCCATCGGCTCCATCACCAAGACTTTCACCGCGCTCGCGATCCTGCAATTGCACGAGGACGGGAAGCTCAGGCTCGACGACCGGGTTCGCGACCACGTAAAAACGGCTCCGGTCCATGCCCGCGATGCCGGTCTGCTCGACGTCACGATCCGCGAATTGCTCACGCACAGCTCGGGCCTGCAGCGCGACCTGCCGGGCACGTGGTGGAGCGAACCCAGCTTTCCGGCGCAGATCGCCGATGATTTCAGCGCCACGTATCCGTCGAGCACGCAGTGGAAGTATTCCAACGTCGGCTACGCCCTGCTCGGCGAAGTGATCGCCGCGGCGAGCGGCGATCCCTGGGCGCGGCACATCGAGCGGCGCATTCTCGGGCCGCTCGGGATGACGAGCACCGAGGCGATGCCGCATCGCGACGAGGCGCGCCTCGCGACGGGTTACTCGCGGCCGGCGCCCGGCGAGCCGCACATGCCGGCACTGCGCGCGGACCACGGCGCGGTCAGCCCCGCGGGAGGCATGGCCTCCACGATCGAGGATATGGGCCGCTATCTCGCGTTTCACATGGGAAGCGGCGGCTCGGTGCTGGGCGGGAAAAGCCTGCGCGAGATGCATCGCCCGCAGTGGCTCCTCGACGACTGGCAGACCGCCTGGGGACTGGGCATGCGGGTGCGCCGCGTCGACGGGCGCGTGCGCGTCGGGCATCCGGGCGCCACCCCCGGCTTTGCGGCGGTCATGGAGTTCATCCCGGCGTTGAAGCTCGGCGTCGTCGTACTGACCAATGCCGACGACGGCAATCCGGCGGGCTATTGCGACTATGCGCTCCAGCTGTTGACGCCGATCGTCGCCAGGGAGATGGCCCGCGCCGCGCCCTCGCTCGCGGATGACGCGGAACGCTACTGCGGCCTCTATCGCTCGGAGAACGGGCACATGACGATGTTCGTGGCCGCGCTGGACGGCCAGCTGGCGCTCATCGCGCCGGGCGCTCCGAACCCCTACGCCGCGCGCGTGGTTCTCGAGCGCACGCCCGAACCGCATGCGTTCATCATGCGCTCGAGCATCGCCTTCGGGACGCTCCCCTTCGGAGAACGCCTCACGTTCAGCACGAGCGCCGAAGGAGAAGTCATCGGCTACGACATTACCCCCGGCGCACGCTTCGTCCGCGAATCGGCCCTGATTCAAGCGCTCTACACCGGTGCGGAACGCCGCAAGCCTCAAGCGCTCTACACCGGGACGGAGCGCCGCAAACCGACTTTGACGGTTTACACCGGGACGGACCGCCGCAAGCCGCTTCACGCCGGGACGGAGCGCCGCAAGCCGCCTCTAACGCTCTACACCGGCACGGAACGCCGCGAGCGGCCTCAAGGATCCTATACCGGCGTAGAGCGCAGGCGCGGTAGGCAGCAGGCCGGCGCGCGCTGAGGTCGCGGCGCCTTTCTGCTTCAAGACCTGCCACACCTTCTCGGGCGACCTCGCTATGGGTTGCCGATGACCTTATCGTTCACCCGGAGGTTGTCGAGAACCACGTTGCCCGGACTGTTGCCCACCGTCCCGCCTACGTCGATCCCTTCGTCGAGGATGACCTCGACGATAATGTTGCCGCTTGGGGCGGGGCTACACCCGGCGTATTGAGTGAACGGCTCTGTGAACTTGATCTGCCACCAACCGGTGACGGTGTCCTGAGTCTTATCACCGAAAGGGCACCCAAGGAAGCAGGTTCCGACAAAATTGGAAAAATCCGGTAGAGGCGGTCCGTTAAACGAGAAGACGTTGAACCGGGGCGACCCGTTGTTGCAGTACCCGTTCGCACCCGTACCTATTTTTGCAGGGTCGAAATTTTCGAAGGCGAAGCCGACGACACCCGGGATATCGAACGCGAGAGTGTGCAAATCTGCCGCGGTCTTGGGGACGTTCCCTGTGAAGTCCCCTCCCGCCGACGAGAAGTTGGCGGTCTTGGTGTTCTTCTGGAGGTAGAGCCCGAACTGGCTCTGGTCACCCGTCTGTTTGGGCTCGCCGGCGCCGCGAATCCACCCGGCGAGGGAGCCGAGCCCGATCTGAAAAAGCTCCAACCTTAAGGGCTGCCCCTGATCCGCGCTTGCCGCGCTTGCCAAACCCGCAATCAAACCGACGCTCAATACCGCTGCCGTCAATGCTCGTTTCATGGCGTTTCTCCCTCATGGATAGGAAAATCAATCGCGCCTCTTCGCGCACGAAATCAGCCAAACAGTCCTCCCGCTTCGCTTCGTGATCGCTGCTCCTCCCTTCGAATGCTTAAATGATTACTGGTTGATGAACACGGCTTGAAGGCCCTCCAACCTCTCGACCTCGCTGCGGTAGAGCCTAATGGAAACGGCTCTTTATACTCCACAATGGATAGGAAGATCAATCGCGCTTCTTCCTTGCGCCCGCGCCCTCCCCTGAGATGGGCTTCGCGTTCGACCAAACACCTGTCAACGACACTGACCGGACCGCACGGCTGCCCGACAACAATCGCCTGTGGCTGTCGTTTGGCGGCCAATACAAGTTGTCGAAGGACGGTACGCTCGACTTCGGGTACGCGCATCTGTTTATCAAGGACGCCTCTATCAATCAGGCCAATCCGACACCTCCGCCAGGCAACGGGCAGCTCGTCGGAACTTATAAAGGCTCGGTCGACATTCTCGGCGTGCAATTCGCTTACCGCTTCTAAGAACTGGTTGCAAAAAGGACCGATGTCATCCCCGCGAAAACGAGCGAAGGCGAGTTTCGAGGAACGGCCAAGCGGGGATCCAGTGACTTTTGCGCCGCTGGATTCCCGCTTGCGCGGGAATGACGACATTTACGTTCGCTCATTTTGCAACCGGTTCTAAGAAGGTTCGAAGCGGAAAAAGGCGAAGAGCCTCCGATGACGCGTTCGGTGGGCATCATGACCGACACGGACAACACCGGAGAAAAGGTGCACGCCTACTACGGGGACATCAGCTTCCAGCGTGCGGCACGGCCCTAGCGCCGTTCCAAACTTCTTACACCAGTTCTCGCCGATGTGCGGCGAGAAAGCAGCAGCGTCGCGAGAGGCTCTTCAGGGCCGAGCGTACTTTCCCCATCGCGAAGTGTCGAAACTCCATCGTCTTTGGCGGGAAGTCGTCATCCGTCAACAAGCTGAATAGAAAATAGAAAGGAATATTCAGCATTCGTGCTGGATTGCATGGCCTTTCTGCCGCCACTTGTTCAAACTCGTGGGCATGCAACGTGCTCTCTTACCGTTGCAAGCGGGGTCGGTCCGCCGACGATAACGAGTACCTACTTTTTCTGTCCGCGAGGTTCAGGGAGAACGGACAAACAGCCATGGCATACGTTCACGCTAAAGCCCTTGCGACTTCGTTCGCGATGCTGCGGTTTGGCCCACGCCACGGGTTCGTATTCTTCATTCTGACCATCGGCCTGTTATTGTCCGCATGCGGTGGGTCCTCAATCCACTTGACGGCTAAAAATGCGACCCTGGTCTCCATTGGTGTAACCCCGGCCAACCCCAACCTCCCGCAGGGCCTGACCCGGCAGTTTACGGCCACGGGGACCTACTCGGACAGCAGCACGCAGGACTTAACCGCCCAGGTGGCC
>VBDM01000119.1:5968-6458 GCA_005881355.1 Betaproteobacteria bacterium | reverse complement strand
GCTGATCGCGCTCGGTATGCAGCGCCGCGGCTGCTCGGGCGCGGTGATCGACGGCGGCATCCGCGACATCGAATGGATCGAAAAGCAGCGCCTTCCCGTCTACGCGCGCTATCGCACGCCGGTGCAGTCGATCGGCCGCTGGAGGGTGACCGCGTGGCAAGTGCCCGTCGACATGCCCGGCGCGAACTCGAAGCGCGTCAGAGTGAGCCCCGGGGATTTTGTGCTCGCCGATGCAGACGGGATCATCGTGATACCCGCGCGCGTCGCGGAGAAGGTGCTCGAGCGAGCCGAGCGCCTCACCGCGAAGGAAGTCCGCATCCGCCGCGATCTCGGCAAAGGCGCGAGCCTCGAGGACGTTCTCAAGAGGTATGGCCACGTTTGAAGCGTTGTAGAATCCGGGACCACCGGAAGGAAGGACTTCTCCGGCAAAATCCAAAGGAGGAAGTCATGAAGCAGTTGTTGTTGTGCATCATCGCCGCGGCGCTCGCTC
>VBDM01000119.1:5136-5930 GCA_005881355.1 Betaproteobacteria bacterium | reverse complement strand
CCATCATGGTCGATCCCTGGATCCTCGGCAATCCCAAGACGCCCCCGGCCTGGAAAAACCTCGACGCGGTCGGCAAGCTCGACCTGATCCTGGTCACCCACGGCCACGGCGACCATTATGCCGACGCGCCGGCGCTCGCGAAAAAGAACAACGTCCCGTTCTGGGGACCCGCGGGCCTCAACCAGACCGTGATCTCGCTCGGAATCCTGCCGCCCGAGCTCTCGATGCGCTTCGGCAAAGGCGGAACCATCGAGCCGTTCGGGGCGGGCGGGGTCAAGGTTACGGCGACGCACGCCGAGCACTCCTCGGAGCTGCTCTACAGGAATCCGGCCAACGGCAAGGACGAGACCTGGCCCGGCGGGGAGCCGGTCGGGTTCATCATCCAGCTCGAAAACGGCTTCAAGATCTACCACATGGGCGACACGGGCCTCTTCGGCGACATGAAGTTCATCGGCGAGTACTACAAGCCGGACCTCGTGCTGATCCCGATCGGGGGGCACTTCGTGATGAGCCCGCAGGATGCGGCGCACGCCGTGCGCGAATGGCTCAAGCCGATGTACGCGATCCCGATGCACTACGGCACCATCCCGCAGTTGAAGGGCACGCCCAAGGAATTCATCGACGCCCTCGGCAGCGCACCGACGAAAGTGATCGTGATGAACCCCGGAGAGAAGATCGAGTTCTGATCGATCGGTCGGCGAACGGCCCAGGGCCCGGCGGCGAAAATGCCGTCGGGCTTTTTTTTCGGTTCCCGCGCTCAGCCGCGCTTCTTCATCGCCTCGAGAAGCGGCGCG
>VBDM01000119.1:0-5085 GCA_005881355.1 Betaproteobacteria bacterium | reverse complement strand
GCCCTGCTGCGAGAGCATCTTCGCGGCCTGCAGGAGCTTCTCCGAGGCCTGCAGCTCGCCTTCGGCGTGGATCACCTTGGCCCGGCGCTCGCGCTCTGCCTCCGCCTGGCGCGCGATGGCGCGCACCATCGATTCGTTCAGATCCACGTGCTTGATCTCGACGTTCGAGACCTTGATGCCCCAGGCGTCGGTCTGGGTGTCGAGCGTCTTCTGGATGTCCATGTTGAGCCTCTCGCGCTCGGCGAGCAGCTCGTCCAGTTCGTGTTTGCCCAGCACTGCGCGCAGCGTGGTCTGCGAGAGCTGGCTGGTGGCGGCAAGAAAATCCGCGACCTGGATGATCGCCTTCTGCGGGTCGACCACGCGGAAGTACACCACCGCGTTCACCTTCACCGACACGTTGTCGCGCGTGATCACGTCCTGCGGCGGAACGTCGAACACCACGGTGCGCAGGTCCACTCTCACCATCTGCTGGATCACGGGCCACACCACGATCAGCCCCGGGCCTTTCACCATCCAGAAGCGCCCGAGCTGGAACACCACGCCGCGCTCGTACTCGCGCAGGATCCTGAGCGCCCACGCGAGCAGCACGATGACGAGAAGCAGGAAGCCGAGGCCGAAATTGAAGACCATGATCACCCTCCGTCCTTGGAGTCGGGAACGACTTCGAGAAGCAGGCCGTGCATCGCCGCCACGCGCACGCGCTGCCCGGCCTTGAGCGGGGCGCTCGCGCGCACGCGCCAGGTCTCGCTGTGGACCCGCGCCCAGCCTTCGCCCTCGCAGTCCTCGAGCATCTCGCCCGCGCTCCCGATCAGCTCCTCGCGCCCGCTCACGACCGGGCGGCTGCGTGCCTTCACCGCCATGCCGACGACGAGGAACAGGAACCCCGCGCTCGCCGCGGCGATGCCGAGCACCAGCGAAAACGGAACGCCGTATCCGGGAACGTCGGTGTCGATCAGGATCACCGAGCCGACCACGAAGGCGATCGCCCCGCCTATGCCGAGCGACCCGTAGGCCGGAAAGTACAGCTCCGCCACGCCGAATGCGATCCCGAGCAGGATGAGCGCGAGCCCGGCGTAATTCACCGGCAGCATGTGAAACGCGTACAGCGCGATGAGCACGCAGATCGCGCCGACCACGCCGGGAAACACCAGCCCCGGGTTGGAGAACTCGAACACCAGCGCATAGATGCCAAGGAGAATCAGCATGTAGGCGATGCTCGGATCGGTGACGACCGAGAGAAACCGCGTGCGCCAGTCGGGCTCGAAGGCCGTCGCGACTACGCCGGAGGTCTCGAGCACGCGCTCCTTCCCCTGCATTTCGAGCTTGCGACCGTCGAGCCGCTTGAGCAGCTCCGGCACGTCCGCTGCGACGAGGTCGATCACCTTCGATTTCAGCGCCTCGCCCGCGGACAGGCTCACGGCCTCCCGCACCGCTTTCTCGGCCCACTCGGCGTTGCGGCCGCGCATCTGCGCGAGGCCGCGGATGTACGCGGCGGCGTCGTTCACCTGCTTGCGCGTCATCGTGCTCGAGGCGCCGCTGCCCTCGCTCTTTCCGGCTTTGTCGCCCTTTGCGTCGGGCTTGTCGTCCTCGCCCTTGCCTCCCCCCGGCGCGCCGATCGCCACCGGCGTCGCCGCGCCGAGGTTGGTCGCAGGCGCCATCGCGGCGATGTGGCTCGCGTAGAGAATGTAGGTCCCGGCGCTCGCCGCGCGCGCTCCGCCCGGCGCGACGAAGGTCGCAACCGGCACCGGAGAAGCGAGGATATCCTTGATGATGGCGCGCATCGAGGTGTCGAGGCCGCCGGGGGTATCCATCTGCAGCACCACCAGCTGCGCACCTTGTTTTTCCGCGTTCTCGATCCCGCGGTGCACGTAATCGGCCGTCGCCGGTCCGATGGCGCCATTCACGCCGAGCAGTACGACGGGCGCGCCTGCCGCCTGGGTCAGGGCGGGCCACAACGTGCATGCTGCAATTAAAATCCTATACCAGCGCAAGTTTTTTCCAGTCGCTTCAGGGCCGCGCGATGAGCGGCGTTCTAAGTGTAGTCCATAGGGGTCTGTAGCGCCGCTCGATCGCGCGTGTGCAAGCTGCACGCGCCGCGCGCCGGCTTTACCAGGACTTGGCGCGCCGCAGCACGAGGCGGGCCGGGACCCTCTGGACTTCCGCCCGCGATCGCAGTACCTTCATCGGCAGAAGAACAAGCAAGGCGAATCCAATCACGGAGATACCATGTCAAGAAATTCACTTCTGTCCTTGATGACAGCTGCTGCACTGTGCTCGGCGCTTCCCGCCTGGAGCCAGAATTTGCCCGAAGGCAAGGGCAAGGAAATCGCAGCGGCCAAATGCAACAGCTGCCATGCGCTGGAGGCGCGCGTGGGCAACGGGTACACGGCCAAGGGCTGGGCGACCGCGGTGCGCATGATGACCAACCACGGCGTGCCGCTGTCAAAGGAGGAGATCGCGACGCTCACGCCGTATCTGGCGAGGAACTATCCGGAAAAGAACAAGGCCGACGCCGTCGTGGTTCCCGGGCCCGCCAAGGTTTCGATGAAGATCTGGCAGGCCCCCACGCCCGGCTCGCGGCCGCACGATCCGCTGGCGGCGCGGGACGGATCGCTCTGGTACTCGGGGCAGATGGCCAACGTGCTGGGCCGCGTGGATCCGAAGACCGGCAGGGTCAAGGAATATCCGCTCAAGACCGCCCACTCGGGCCCGCACGGCCTGGTGGAGGACCAGGAAGGCAATCTCTGGTACACCGGCAACACCGGAGCCCTGATCGGCAAGCTCGATCCGAAGACGGGCACGGTGACCGAGTATCCGATGCCGGATCCGCAGGCGAAAGATCCGCACACGCTCATCTTCGACAAGGCCGGGATCCTGTGGTTTACGGTACAGAACGCCAACCGCATCGGGCGGCTCGACCCGAAGTCGGGCGAGATCAAGCTGCTCACGCCGCCCACGCCGAAATCGCGCCCCTACGGCATGGCGCTTAATTCGAAGGGCACGTTGTACGTCGTGCAGTTCGGCGTCAACAGCGTTGCCGCCGTGGATCCGGCGACCCTGCAGATCAAGGAGTACAAGCTGCCTGATCCCGGCGCGCGCCCGCGGCGCATCGCGATCACCAGCGACGATAGGGTCTGGTACACCGACTACTCGCGCGGCTACCTGGGCCGTCTCGATCCGGCGACCGGTAAAGTCTCCGAGTGGCAATCGCCGAGCGGGCCGAAGTCCGCGCCCTACGGCATCTCGGCGATCCAAGACGTCATCTGGTACAGCGAGTCCGAGGCGAGGCCGAACACCGTCGTGCGCTTCGATCCCAAGACGGAGAAGTTCCAGAGCTGGGCGATCCCCGGCGGCGGCAACATCGTTCGCAACACGGACGTGACGAAGGACGGCAACTTCGTGATGGCCAACAGCCTGGTCAATACCGTGACCCTGGTCACCGTCCCCAAGTAAGGACCATGCCCCCTCAATAGCGCGCGACCACCGCCAACCGCACGGTGCGCGGCTCCACGGGATGGAAGTGGATGTCCTGAAAGCCTTGCGTCGTGCCGTCACTGCATCTTGAGGCCGGATTGTCGCTGGGCAAGCGAGAGCAGTAGTAGTAATCGATGTCGTTCGCCTTGCGGTTAAAAAGATTGAATACGTCGAGATTGATGCTGGTCTTTGCATCGACCTTGTAGGAGGCGCGCGCAGAAAAAATAGTCGAGGACCGCGAGCGCACGCTGTTGTCCTCGATCAGCGGTCGCGGGCCGAAGTAGCGCGCGTGCAGGGTCCCCGACCAGGGCCCGAGATCCTTCACCGACACGCCCAGGGACGCGACCCGGTCGATCGCGCCGGGAATGTAGCTGCCTTTGGGATCGCCGTCGGTGAATTGCGCGCGCGACGCCGAGAGATCCAGGTCGACGAGCAGCCAGGGCCGCGGAATATAGCGGTTCGACCACTCGATGCCGCGGCGCAAGCTCGGGCGGCTCGCCTCGGTGGTGCCGGCGTCGCCTTTGAACACGAGCTCGGAGTCCAGGGCGAGCCGCCACAGCGAGAGCGAGGATTGCAAGCGCGGGATGCTTTCCGTGCGCACGCCGATCTCATCTCCCTTGGTCTTGACCAGCGCCGGCACCTTCTCGGCGGCGCTGCCCGTGGCGGGATCGACCGTGATGGTCGTGCCGCGCGCGTCGTTGCTGTGGAAGCCCTGGCCGTAGTTGAGGAAGTACTCGGTCTTGTTGAACGGTCCGAAGACGAAACTGAGCTTGGGCGAGGTGATGTGCGCGTTCGTCGTTCCCGAGTTCTCCGCGCGATCGCTGTCCACCCGGGCGTTGTAGAAATCCTCGCGCACCCCCGCGATGCTGCGGAAGGTGTCGGTCCATTGCAGCGCGTTCTCGTAGTAGAGACCCACTCCGGTCTGGGCGACCTTGTCCGAGCGCACCGTCTTGAACCGTTCGCGCGCCGTCGTGTCGTACAACGCCACGTTGATATCGTCGCGGCGCGCATCGAGCCCGAGCTTGTTGGTCATCTGGCGCTCGTCCCATTTCCCGGTGAAGACCCAGCTGGGCGTCAGGCCGATGACGGTGCGGTCGTCCGCCTGCTCGAACTGATCGCCGTTCGTTTGATTGTCGAGGAAGAATGTAAAGTTGGAAAACAGGTTCAGCCGGTATTTGATCGCGTACACGTCCATGTGGAACACGCCGCCGTTCTCGAGCGTCTTGTGGCGGTCGAGCGACAGGCTGTAGCGCGAGGTCCGGCCGCCGTCGGTCGGGTCGATTGCGCCGAAGCGTGAAATCGAGCCGTCGTCCACCGCGCGCTGCGGGATCTGGTCGGTGGCGTTCCATTTTCCGGTGTAGCCCATGAGGGACAGGGTGTAGCCGTCGGCGTTCGTGCCGTGGCTGAAGCGCAGCACGCCGTTCAGCTTGCGGTAGTCCTCGGGATTCACCCAGGGGCCGTCGTTGTGAAAGAGCTCGAAGCCGTAGAGCAGATGGCCCGGGCCGGCATCGAAGGAATTGGCGGCCATCGCGCGTCCGTAGCCGTTGCTGCCGAGCCCGAGCGAAGCGATCCCCTTCGGCATCTTGGTGTAGTAGTCGACGTCGGCGGCGC
>VBDM01000118.1 GCA_005881355.1 Betaproteobacteria bacterium | reverse complement strand
ACGCCGTCGAGCGTCGCGCTGATGCGCCCGGCTATGGGAGGCACGATGCCCATGATGCACTTCATGAGCGTGCTCTTGCCGTTGCCGTTGGTGCCGAGCAGGGTCACCGTCTCGCCGTCGTTCACCGCGAGCGAAATCTGCTCGAGCACCTGCACCGAGCCGTAGCCCGCGCAAAGGCCATCCACCCGGATGCTATTCGCCAAGATAGGCCCTCACGACTTCGGCGTTGCCGACCACCGATTGCGGGTCGCCGTCGGCGATCTTGCGCCCGGCCACGAGCACCGCGATGCGCTCGGAGAATTTCATCACCGCGCGCATCACGTGCTCGATCATGATGACCGCAACGCCCTGCTCCTTCAGACCGGAGAGGAGCGCGAGAACGTCGTCGACTTCGGAGGCGGAGAGCCCGGCCATGGCCTCGTCGGAAATGAGCAGCTTGGGCTTGGCCGCCATGGCGCGCGCGAGCTCGAGCTTCCTCATGTCCACCTGGGTGAGGCCGCCGGACATCGCTCGCGCCCGGTCGGCGAGGCCCACCTGCTCCAGGATGTGCGTCGCTTCCTCGACGATGCGGCTGCGCGCGAGCTCTTCGTGCGTTCGTGCCGCGTAGAGGAGCGGAACGCAAAGATTGTCGAGCACCGTCATGCTGCCGAAGGGTTTGGGGATCTGGAAGCTGCGCGCAAGGCCGAGGCGCGTGCGCCGGTGCGCGGGATGCCCGCCGATGTCGCGACCCTCGAACCGGATGCTGCCTTCCTCGTTCCTGAGCGTCCCGGCGATGCAGTTGACCAGCGTGCTCTTGCCCGAGCCGTTCGGGCCGATGAGACCGACACGCTCGCCCGGGCGCACCAGGAAGTCGACCTTTTCGAGCGCCGTGAAGCCGCCGAACCTTTTGGTCACACCACGAACCTCGAGCAGCGCTTCGGCCATCAATGCTCCTTTCGCCGGCGCCGCGCCTCGACCCATCCCATGATGCCGTTCGGGGCGAGCGTGACGAAGAGAACCAGCAGCGCGCCCACGATGAGGAGGTTCCAGGCCGACGAAACCGTCACCTGCACGAGCTGCTGCACGGTGCCGAGCAGCACCGCGCCGATGAGCGGGCCGATCCAGCTCATCATGCCGCCGATGAGCGGCATCGCGATGCTGTTCACGGCGTACGAAAGGCTGAACGCCGAGCTCGGCTCGACGTAGGAGAGGTAATACGGAAAGGTCGTTCCGGCCATGCCCATCAGCGCGCAGCTCATCATGGCCGAGAAAATCTTGAGCCTGAGCGTCGGCACGCCCGAGCATTCGGCGGCGAGCTCGTCGTCGCGGATCGCCGCGAGGCCGCGCCCGAGGGTCGAGCGCTCGGTCGCGCGGGCGACGACGAGCGCAAGCGCGGCCATCAGGAGCTGGACCGAATAGATCAGGTGGATGTAGCGCGGCATGCCGAAGGGCACCTCGCGCGGCTGGAGGATGTAGGCGCCGCGCGCGCCGCCGACGAAATCCCAATTCACGACGAAGACGTACAGCACTACTGCGAGCGCGAGCGACGCGATGGCGAAGAACACCCCGCGCAGCCGCAGCGTGAGATAGCCCAGACCCAGCCCCGCGAGGCCGGCCACCAGCGTGCCGCTCACGATCATCACCGCAAGCGGCGCCTTGAACGCGTTGTAGAGCGCGACGGTGGTGTAGGCGCCGATCGCGAAAAACGCGGCCGAGCCGAAGTTCACGTAGCCGGTGTAGCCGCCCAGGATGTTCCACGCGGTGGCGAGGATCACGAAGAGCAGCACCGTGTACCCGGCCGTGAAGAAATACTCGTTGGTGATGAGCTGGCTCGCCACGGCGAGCGCGAGCGCGACGACGAAGGCGACCGCGGCGAAGGCCTTGTTGCTCATCGGCCAAGCAGTCCGGAAGGCTTGAATGCGAGCGTGGCGAGCAGGAGGCCGAAGGAAACGGCCGGCGCCCACGACGGGCCGAAGAAGGTCGAGGTGAACGACTCGGCGATGCCGAGCACGAAGGCGCCGAGCAGCGTCCCCCAGATCGATCCCATGCCGCCCAGCACGCACACGGCGAACGCGAGGCCGATGAACTCGCGCCCGATCGCCGGCTGCACGGGCTGGATCACGATGAGGAACGCGCCCGCGACGCCCGCGGTGGCGATCGAGAGCCCGAAGGCGAGCTCCTTCACCCGGACCGGGTTGACGCCCATCAAGCGCAGCGCGAGCTGGTCCTGCGCCACCGCGAGCACGGCGCGCCCGAAGAAAGTGCGGGTCAGGAGGAGCTGCACGCCGACGACCATCGCCATCGACACGAGGAACGGCACGACGAGGCGCATTGGGAAATCGACTTCGCCCGCCCGCCAGGTCACGTCGCTGTAACGCGTGCTCACCATGCGGTAGTCCACGCCGAAGACGAGGACCAGCGCAACCTCGGTGATGAAGAGAATTCCGAAGAAGAACGCGAGGCCGCGCAGCGATTCCTGACCGCGGCGCTCGAAACAGAGGTAATAGACCCGGTAGATGGCCGTCCCCAGCAGGAAAAACAGCGGAGAGAGCGCGAGCGAAACGACGATCGGATCGAAGCCGAGGCGGTCGTTGACGATGTAGGCGATGTAGGAGCCGAGGATGATGAACGCCGGGTGCGCGATGTTGACGACGTCGAGCATCCCGAACGAGATGGAGACGCCGACGCTCACTGCGGCGTAGAAACCGCCGAGCAAAAGCCCGGCGATGATGGCGTTGGCGAGCAACGCCGTCGGGATTTCCATGCGCGGGAACAGCCGCGGGCGGAAAACGGTCAGGCGGCCGCTCAAGTTCCTGTTCTTGTCCTCTTTCCCGTCCTATTTCCTGTTCTCGTGATACGGCGCCTTCACCGAGCCCGTCTTGTACTCGCTCGGGTAGAGGACGGTGATGTGCCCGGGCTTCTTGAACTGCTCGACGTCGTTGCCGCTGATGCCGCTGTACTGGGTCATCATCACCCTCGAGGAAGCCCACTCGCCGTTCGCGGCGAAGCGCACCTTGCCGACGAAGGTGTCGAACTCGGACTCGTGGATGTGCTCGGCGAGCTTCGCCTGGTCGAGGCCCCCGGTCGCCTTGATCGCCTGCTCGAGCACCTGCATCATCGCGTACGCGTAGGGCGGCAGGTAGAAGCCGAGCGGATCGACGCCTTCCTTTGCCGCGCGCGCCTGGTACTTCGCGAGGAATTGATCGAGGAACGGGAATTTCTTTCCGAGATCGGGCGCGTAGAACTCATAGTTCACCACGCCGTTCAGGAGCGGTCCGAGCTGCGTCTTGAGCGCCGCGAACTGCGGGCCCACGAGACCCCCTCCGAAAATGCGCGTCTTGAGGCCCACCTCGTTCGCGGCGCGCACTATGCCGGCCGAGTCGGGCGGATAGGAGGCCACGAACACGATCTCCGGGTTCGTCGCCTGGATCGCGCGCACGATCGGCGAGTAGTCGACCGTATTGGGCGGGTAGGTCTTGTCGTAGACGACCTTCAGGCCGAGCCGCTTGATATGCGCGCGCGCGCCTTCCAGGGCCATCGCCGGGTACTCCGCGTCCGCGCCCACGATCGCCACGGTGCGGGGCTTGGGATTCAGGCTCATCGCCACCTCGAAGAACCCTTGCGACCAGCCGATCGCCGGATCGGGTCCGGCCGGCATGATCTGGAAGTAGCGGTCGTACTTGAACTTGGAGTTGACGTTCAGCCCGAACAGCGTCATGAAAGTGAGATTGCGCTGCATCATGATCGGCATCGCCGGCGCGATGACGTTGGTGCCGTAGCCCGACACGACGAGGTCCACCTTGTCGACGTCGAGCAGCTTGGTGTAGATCCCCGGCACGGTCGCGGGGCTCGTCTGGTCGTCGTAGTAGACGAACTCGACGTTGCGGCCGAGGATGCCGCCCTTGGCGTTGACGTCGTCGCGCCAGATCTCCATCGCGATCAGCGCCGCCTTGCCGTTGCCGGCGAGCGGGCCCGTGAGGCTCATGCCGAAGCCGATCTTGAGCGGCTGCTGCGCGAGCGCCGCGCAGGTCAAGCCGAACGCGATCGCGAGGGCGCCCAGCGCGCGTCCGAGAACGGGTGGAAAACTTCTGCCTGGCATGGTCTCCTCCTAGACGGGTTTGCGGAATATCGGCGGCTTCGAGGTCGTGCCCTAGGGCCTGCTTATCCCCTCGAGCCTACCCCGGCGATTATGAAAGCGCCCCGTTATTTGTCAAGCGATAACGCCTACCATAGGCGCTCGCCGCGCTCGAGCTTGGCGAGCATCTCGACCTGAAACTCTCTCGGCCCGAAGCCGAAGCGCTCCCCGGCTTGCTCGTAGAAAAACGGCCGATCCGTTCTCAGGCTGAATTCCCGCATCCAGCCGAGCAGCGCCTCGTCCGGGTCGCGCCCCGCCGAGCGCAGGATGTAGGCGGTCTTGTCTCTCCACCGGACCGGAATGACCAGCACGCCGAGTCTGTCCGGCCGGAATTCCTCCGGAAACGGGCTCTCGGCCTGCAGCCATCCGCAGACGAAGTTCCGGCACGGGTCGACCGGACGGCGCTCGTAGATGGTGCAGCATCCCTCGCCGCGGAAGTGGCACGGCCGGCCCGGGTACATCTCGTGGCCGA
>VBDM01000111.1 GCA_005881355.1 Betaproteobacteria bacterium | reverse complement strand
GTGCACGACCTCCAGCCCGAAATGCCGCACCATCAGCTTCAGCTCCCGCACGCCTTTTTCGTTGGCGGCGACCATCGCGCGCAGATCGGCCATGTTCTGTTCGACGTTCCGCGCCGGATAGCGGCCCGAGGACAAGAGCGCCACCGTCTCCGCCTCGCGCAGGCGCCCTTCGGCGACGAGCAGGAAGTTGTCGATCAGCACGCCCTCTTCCTCGATCACGCAGCTCTTCGGCGGCATCGATCCGGGCGTCACGCCGCCGATATCGGCGTGATGCCCGCGCGAGCCTACATAGAAGAGAATCTCGCCCCCTGCCTCGTCGAATACCGGCGTGATCACGGTCACGTCGGGCAGATGCGTGCCGCCGTTGTAGGGCGCGTTGAGCGCGTAGACGTCGCCCGCTTTCATCCGCGCGCGGTTCTCGCGAATCACCGTCCCCACGCTCTCACCCATCGAGCCCAGATGTACCGGCATGTGCGGCGCGTTGGCGATGAGGTTCCCGTGCCCGTCGAACACGGCGCAGGAAAAATCGAGCCGCTCCTTGATGTTGACCGAGTATGCGGTGTTCGCCAGGCGCAGGCCCATCTGCTCGGCGATCGACATGTACAGATTGTTGAAGACTTCCAGCTTGACCGGATCGACGCTGGTGCCGATCGCCGCGCGGGCCGGCCGCGCCTCGACCCGCTCGAGCACCATGTGATCGAGGCGCGTGACTTGCGCGCGCCAGCCGGGCTCCACCACGGTCGTCGCATTCCGCTCCGCGATGACGGCGGGCCCGTCGATGCGGTTTCCCGGGGACAGCCGCTCGCGCAGGAAAACCGGGGTGCTGAGAGCACGACCGCCTGTATGGACGCTGACCCATTCCGCAGGCTCGGGCCTGCGCGCCGACCGCGCGACCGGCACCGCGTCGGACAGCGTTTCCGGCGCGCCGATAGCTTCCACCGAGACCGATTCGGCAATCAGGCCGCGACCGGGCATGAGGAAGCTGTAGCGCATGCGGTAGGCGGCCTCGAATCGCGCCACGATGGCGTCGAGACCGCCGAACTCGACGATGAGCGCCGAATCGGTGCCGTCGTAGCGCAGGTGCACGCGCCGCACGAGACAGACGCGTTCCGGAGCGACGCCTTGGGAGACGAGCTCCTCGCGCGCCAGTTGCGAAAGCCGCTCCAGGGCGCGATCCAGGACGGAGAGATTGCCGGCTTCGAGCCTCGCTTCGAGCGCCTGCTCGCGCATCGCGACGGTGTCCGCGAGCCCCATGCCGTAGGCCGAGAGCACGCCCGCGAGCGGGTGCACGAAGACGCGCGTCATGCCGAGCGCGTCGGCGACCAGGCAGGTATGCTGGCCGGCCGCGCCGCCGAAGCAGCACAGCGTGTACTCGGTGACGTCGTGCCCGCGCTGCACCGAGATTTTCTTGATCGCCTCGGCCATGTTGCCCACCGCGATCTCGATGAAGCCCTCGGCCACCTGCTCCGGGCTGCGCGTATCGCCCGTGGCGCGGCGGATCTCCTCGGCAAGGGCGGAGAATCCCGCCCGCACCACCGCTTCATCGAGCGGCATCCTGCCATCCGGGCCGAACACGGATGGGAAGAACCTCGGCTGGATTTTCCCGAGCATGACGTTCGCGTCGGTGACGGTGAGCGGACCGTTTCTGCGGTAGCTCGCCGGGCCCGGATTGGCGCCGGCGGAATCGGGTCCGACGCGGTAGCGCGAGCCGTCGAAATGCAGGATCGACCCGCCGCCGGCGGCGACGGTGTGAATGCTCATCATCGGCGCTCGAACTCCCCGGTGTAGTGCGAGACATCGGTCGAAGTCCCTCCCATGTCGAAGCCGATGATCTTCTCGAAACCCGCGGAAAGCGAAGCGCGCACCGCGCCGACGACGCCGCCGGCCGGCCCCGAAAGTATGCTGTCCTTGCCGGCGAAGCGGCGCGCATCGGTGAGGCCACCGTTCGATTGCATGAACATGAGCCGCACGCCTTCCAATTCGGAGGCGACCTGCGCGACGTAACGCTTCAGGATCGGCGACAGATAGGCGTCGACCACCGTCGTGTCGCCGCGCGAGACGAGCTTCATCAGTGGACTCGCTTCGTGGGACGTCGATACCTGCTCGTAGCCGATCGAGCGCGCGATCTCGGCGATCCGCCTTTCGTGCTCCGGGTAGCGGTAGCCGTGCATGAGCACGATCGCGATCGACCGGTAGCCCTCGGCGTATGCCGCTTCCAGATCCCGCCGCACGTTCTCGACATCGAGCGCCACGAGCACCGCGCCGCGGGCGTCGACGCGTTCCGTGACCTCGACGACTTTCGAATAGAGCAGCTCGGGCAGCACGATGTGCCGATCGAAGAGACGCGGACGGTTCTGGTAGGCGATGCGCAGCGCGTCGCGAAAGCCGCGCGTGATGAAGAGCACCGTGCGCTCGCCCTTGCGCTCGAGGAGCGCATTGGTCGCGACCGTCGTGCCCATTTTCACGACCTCGATCGCCTCGCCGGGGATCGGTGCCCCGGCCGCGATCCCCAGAACCCGGCGAATGCCCTCGACGGCGGCGTCGCGATAGCGCCCGGGATCCTCGGAAAGGAGCTTGTGCGCGACGATGCGCCCATCGGGCCGGCGCGCGACCACATCGGTGAACGTGCCGCCGCGGTCGATCCAGAACTGCCAGCGGGAGGAGGTGTGGGACATCGCTTAGGACAATGCGCGGACCCTCGCACTTTGCCATAGAACAGAGCACGCTCTCAATCAAAGTCGAGCGCCAGCGCGTCTTTCGATTTCGCGCCTCGAAGCTCATGATTGACGCCCTCTCCCCGGGTCTGACAAACTGCCGGCGTCCGGCCTTTCAGGAGCACACCATGAATTCGAAAAAGCTCGCCGCGGCGGCGGTCCTCCCCTTCATCGCAACGCTGGCGGCGGCCCAGACGCGCTGGGACATGCCGACGCCCTACCCGGACGGCAATTTCCACACGAAAAACGTGGTCCAGTTCGCGGCGGACGTGGCGAAATCCACCGGGGGCAAATTGCAGATCAACGTGCACTCGAACGGCTCGCTCATCAAGATGCCGGAGATCAAGCGCGCCGTCCTCACCGGCCAGGTGCCGATCGGCGAGCTGCTCGTCTCGGTGCTCGCCAACGAGTCGCCGCTGTTCGCCTTCGACTCCAATCCGTTCCTCGCCAACAGCTACGCCAAAGAGAGAAAGCTCTGGGGCATCGCGCGGCCGTATCTGGAAAAGCGGCTCGACGCGCAAGGCATCAAGCTGCTCTACTCGGTCGCCTGGCCGCCGCAGGGCATCTATGCCAAGAAGCCGATCGACTCGGTCGCCGACCTGAAGGGCGCCAAGTTCCGCACCTACAGCCCCAGCACCTCGCGCTTCGCCGAGCTGATGGGCGCGATTCCGACGACCGTGCAGGTGCCGGAGATCCCGCAGGCGTTCCGCACGGGGCTGGTGGATTCGATGATCACCTCCGGCGCGACCGGCGTGGACACCCAGGCCTGGGACTATCTGTCGCACTACTACATCCCGCAGGCGTTCCGCACGGGGCTGGTGGATTCGATGATCACCTCCGGCGCGACCGGCGTGGACACCCAGGCCTGGGACTATCTGTCGCACTACTACGACACGCAGGCGTTCCTGCCGCAGAACATCGTGATCGTCAACAAGGATGCCTGGGGCAAGCTCGACGCGGCGACGCAAAAGGCGCTGACCGACGCCGCCAAGGCGGCCGAGGAGCGCGGCTGGAAGACGAGCGAGTCGGAGAACGAGCGCTACGTGAAGACCATGGCGGACAAGGGCGTCAAGATCGTGAAGCCTTCGGCCAGGCTCTCGGCCGAATTCGCGAAAATCGGCAAGCAGATCGCCGATGAGTGGGCGCAGAAGGCGGGCCCCGAAGGCGAGGCGATCCTCAAGACGTTCGCGCGCTGAAGGAGCTGCCGCGTGCGGGCGGCGCTCGAACTTCTGTACCGGACGTCCGGCCGGCTGGCCGGATTTTTTTTGGTCGCGATCGCGGTCCTGTCGCTCGCGCAGATCGGCGGACGCCTGCTCGGATTCGCGGCGCACAGCTTCGACGAGTTCGCCGGGTACTGCATGGCGGCCTCTTCCTTCCTCGGGCTCGCCTATGCGCTGCGCGCGGGCGAGCACATCCGCATGACGCTCCTCCTGCACCGCACCCGCGGCATGGCCCGCCGAGAGCTCGAGATCGCGTGCCTGGCCGCCGGCGTTTTTCTGGCCGGCTTCTTCACCTGGTATGCCTGCGACATGCTGTGGTTCTCGTTCATCACCCACGACGTCTCCCAGAGTCTGGTGCCCGTGCCGCTGTGGATTCCGCAAACGGGCATGGCGCTGGGGCTCGTCATTCTGCTCGTCGCGCTGCTCGACGATCTCGTCGTCGTGGTCTCGCGCGGGACGCCTTCCTACGATCGAGTCGAAGCAAACGTTTCCGCGTTCGAGCGCTAGCCGTGGACCCGGTTTTCATCGCGATCGTTCTCCTGGCGGCGCTGGGGGTGCTGCTCGCCGCGGGCGTCTGGATCGCGCTCTCCCTGCTCGGCGTAGGCTGGATCGCGATGGTGTTTTTCACGAACGCGCCGGCGGGCAAGCTCATGGCGACCACGGTGTGGGGGTCGTCGGCGAACTGGGCGCTCACGGCGTTGCCCCTATTCATCTGGATGGGCGAGATCCTGTTCCGCAGCCGCATTTCCGAGGACATGTTTCGGGGACTCGCGCCGTGGATGGCGCCGCTCCCGGGCCGGTTGATGCACTGCAATGTCTTCGGCTGCGGCATCTTCGCCGCGATCTCGGGCTCCTCCGCGGCAACCGCGGCCACCATCGGAAAGATCACGATCCCGGAGCTGAAGAAGCGGGGCTACGACGAGCGCATGTCGATCGGCTCGCTCGCCGGCGCCGGCACGCTCGGGCTGCTCATCCCGCCCTCGATCATCATGATCGTGTACGGCATCGCGGCCGATGTATCGATCGCGCGGCTGTTCGTCGCGGGCGTGCTGCCGGGGATCATGCTGATGCTGCTCTTCTCCGGCTACATCGCCGGCTGGGCCCTGCTCAACCCGGCAAAGACCCCGCCGCGCGACGGCATCGCGAGCCTTCGCGAAAAATTCCACGCGGCGCGCCACCTGGTCCCGGCGCTCGCGCTGATCACGGCGGTGATCGGCTCGATTTACGCGGGCATCGCCACGCCGACGGAGGCCGCGGTGCTCGGCGTGCTCGGCTCGCTGATCCTTTCGCTTGTCACCGGGTCGCTCGACCGGAAGGCGTTCAAGGCGAGCGTCATGGGAGCGATGAAGACTTCCTGCATGATCGCTTTCATACTGACGGGCGCCGCCTTTCTTACCGTGGCGATGGGTTTCACCGGAATCCCGCGCGCGATGGCAGACTGGATCGCCCACCAGAGGCTGACGCCGGGCCACCTTATCCTGGTGCTCACGCTGCTCTTCATCGTTCTCGGCTGCTTCCTCGACGGCATTTCCATGGTCGTACTGACCTCCGCCGTGATCCTGCCTTCGGTCAGAGCGGCGGGAATCGATCTCCTGTGGTTCGGCATCTTCATCGTGCTGGTGGTCGAGATGGCGCAGATCACGCCGCCCGTGGGCTTCAACCTGTTCGTCCTGCAGGGGCTCACCGGCAAGGACATGTTCTACGTGGCCCGCGCCTCGCTGCCCTTCTTTTTCCTCATGATTCTCGCTGTCCTCGTCATCTGGGAGTTTCCGCAGATCGTGACCTTCCTGCCCGGCCGGATGTTCAGGCTGGGCTGAGCGCGGCATACGCGCCGCCACGCTATCATTGAGCGCGACATGGCCGCCATTCCGATCTACACGACGTCCGCCATGCGTAAGCTCGAAGGGCTTGCCGGCGCCGCGTCCCCCACCCCCACGCTCATGGAGCGGGCCGGCGCGGCCGCTGCCGAATACGCGCGAGAGCTCTGCGGCGACAAGACCAAGGACGTGCTCGTCGTCGCCGGGCCGGGCAACAACGGCGGCGATGCCTTGGAGGTGGCGACGCACCTCAAGCGCGCGTTCTTTCGCGTCACCGTCGTGTCCGCGGGGGAGCGCGACAAGCTGCCCAAGGACGCTCGGAACGCGCTCGACAAGTGGGAGGCCGTGGGAGAAACGCTTCTCGATGACATCCCGGCGGAGCGGCGTTTCGGTCTCGCCGTGGACGGCCTGTTCGGCATCGGGCTCACCCGACCGCTCGCAGGCGCGCACGCCGCCCTCGTCGAAAAGCTCAACGCGCTCGGGACGCCCATTCTTTCACTCGACATTCCGAGCGGTATCCACGCCGATACCGGCGCAGTGATGGGCTGCGCGGTGCACGCGAGCCACACGATCACGTTCATCGCCCACAAGCCCGGCCTACTCACCCTCGACGGTCCGGATCATTGCGGCGCATTGAAGCTCGATACGCTCGGCCTCGATCCGGCGAGTCTGCTTGAGCCCGAAGGCGAGCTGCTAGGCGAATCGATTCTTGAAGGCGCGATCAAACTGCGTCCCAGGAATTTCCACAAGGGGCAGGCGGGCAGCGTGGGCATTCTGGGCGGCGCGGCGGGAATGGTCGGCGCAGCGGTGATGGCGGGCCGCGCCGCACTCAAATGCGGCGCCGGGCGCGTTTATCTCGGCCTGCTCACGCCGCGGCCGCCTTACGTGGACTACACGCAGCCCGAGTTGATGCTGCTCAAGCCGGCTGCGGTGCTCGAAAAGGATCTCGTCAACGTTCTCGTCGCCGGGCCGGGGATGGGGAAAACGGATGCCGGACGGAAACTGCTTGGCGCGGCGCTCAGGGTTCCCGCGCCGCTCGTGCTCGACGCCGATGCGCTGAATCTGATCGCGGCGAACCGGCAGCTCGCCCTGGCGCTCGACAAGCGCGCCTCGCCCACGATCATGACGCCCCACCCAGCGGAAGCGGCGCGTCTGCTGGGCGAGGCGCCGCGCCGCAGCGTTATCGGAGCCAGGTGGTCCTCAAGGGCAACGGCAGCGTGATCGCCGCGCCGGACGGCGCGTTCTGGATCAACCCTACCGGCAATCCCGGAATGGCTTCCGCCGGGATGGGAGACGTGTTGAGCGGCATCGTCGCGGCCTTGTGCGCGCAGGGCGCCGACCCCCTCCAAGCCCTTCTCGCCGGAACGTATCTCCACGGCGCCGCCGCCGACGCGCTCGTCGCGTCGGGCTGCGGCCCGGTGGGCATCACCGCGAGCGAAGTCATCGACCGGGCGCGCGCCCTCCTCAACGCCGGAGCAGGAGACTGAAACTCAGAATCTGAACCCCAGCTTGGCGCCGTAGCTTTGGGCGTCGCCGGTTTTATCCCCTTCGAGCGCGAGGTTCATCAGGCCGAAATTGAGATTGAGTCCCACAAAAACCTTGTTGAGCGAGGGGGACTCTTTCGAGAGGCCGGCGGCGGCGGCAGTGCCCATGGGCGTGCTCGTCGTCCATACCCTTCCGATTCCGGCATAGGG
Source organism: Betaproteobacteria bacterium (assembly GCA_005881355.1). Lineage (GTDB taxonomy): Bacteria > Pseudomonadota > Gammaproteobacteria > Burkholderiales > SG8-39 > VBDM01. The sequence goes on along the minus strand of VBDM01000111.1, from coordinate 7,485 downwards.
TGTAAACATGAGAAAGCCCTTCGAGATCGAAAGGTCGAGGCCACGCGTGTTGAATTCGAGCTGATCCACGCCGCTGAGTTTGGTGTAGCTGCCGCGGACTCCGATCGCCGGCATCACCGCGCCGCCGGAAACTATCGCGTAACGCAGCTCGCCGCCGAATAGCCGGATGTTGGTACCCGGGACTGAGCTGGCCATGACGCCGACGTCGATGCCGAAGGGCAGACCTTTGTTCAGGCGCAGCGACGGAACCGGCAGCGAGGAGTGATCTCCGGCCCCGGCCTTCTGCAAGACGTCGCTATTTTTGATACTGGTTGAGGTAACCGCCAGGCCCAAGTCAAATCCAGTGATGCCCAAGGGCGCAGTGGGCGTCAGGGGTTTGTACGAAAGCGCGGCGCCCAGATCCTGCGAGAGCCTGTGGAATTCGTCCTGATTGAGAATCTGAAGCTGATTGATGTCTCCTGCGACAGCGGGCAGCGGTATGCCAAGGAGGGATACGAAGATTAGGCTGCGTTTCAAGTTCATCGTGATCTCCACGGTGAGGTAACGGTGACTAATCTAGCACATATCGACGCACTGCCAGCCGCGCCAGTTGGCGGAACCGTGAAAAATACCGCGGCGAAGATCAGCTCACCAACAGGGAATGGCGGCAGATCAAGCGGCCTTGCGCTTGGCGTTCGGCTCCGGGTAGGGATACATGATATTGAGCGCTACGCTGTGGCCCGCAGTCTGGACGATGCGCACGTGCTCGCGCCTGAGCTCGCGCGCGTGGCGGCAGCCGCAGCAATGCGCGATCATGTCGATCTCCTTGTTCATGCCGAGCGCGTAATTCGCGACGCGCTGGAATTTTTCATCGACCACCAGGCCGCGCTGCAGCCTCGGGTTGTGCGTCGTGACCCCCGTTGGGCAGGTGTTCTGGTGGCAGCGCAACGCCTGGATGCAACCGAGAGAAAACATGAACCCGCGCGCGGTGTTGACGAAATCCGCGCCGACGCAAAGCGCCCACGCCGCCCGCGCCGAGGTGACGAGCCTGCCCGCCGCAATGACGCGCACGCGGCTGCGCAGTCCCGACTCGATCAGCGAGTCGATCACGCGCGGCAGGGCTTCCGCGATCGGCAGCGCCATGTGGTCCATGAGCGCCTGGGGAGCGGCGCCCGAGCCGCCCTCGCCGCCGTCGATGGTGAGAAAGTCCGGTGCGTATTCGGCGCCGCGGCGGTTGACCGCCTCGCAGAGTTCGTTGACGAACTGCCAGCCGCCGATCGCGGTCTTGACACCCACCGGCTTGCCGGTGAGCTCGCGGATGAACGCGATCTTGTCGAGCAGCTGGTTGACGTTGGCGACATCGCGGTGGCGGTTCGGGCTGATGGAATCCTGGTGCGGCGGGATGCCGCGGATCCTGGCGATCTGCTCGGTGACCTTGGCAGCCGGCAGCACCCCGCCCTTGCCGGGCTTCGCGCCCTGCGAAAGCTTGATCTCGAACGCCTTCACCTGAGGACGGGCGGCAACCTCCTTCACCTCCTCAGCCGAGAAATTTCCATCGCGATCGCGAACGCCGTAGTTGGCGGTGCCGATCTGCATGATGACGTCGCAATTGCCTTCGAGATGAAACGGCGAGAGCCCGCCTTCGCCCGTGTCCATCCAGCAGCCGGCGAGCGCCGCGCCGCGCGAGAGCGCGCGCACCGCAGGCTCCGAGATCGCTCCGAAGCTCATCCCGCTGATGTTCACGATCGACCTTGCGAGGAACGGCTCCTTGCAGAAGCCCTCGCCGATCGCTAGCGGGGGCGTAGGCAGCCGGTCCTCCTCGAGCACGGGATAGGGATGATTGACGAACAGGATCGAGCCCGGCTCGTTGGTATTGTTGGTGGAGCCGAAACCGATCACCCCGCCCTCGGCCTTGGCAAGGCGGTACACCCAGCCGCGCGTCGCGCGATTGAAAGGCAGCTCTTCCCGGTCGTTCATGAAGAAGTACTGTCGGAAGTACTCGCCCTGCTTCTCCAGGAAATAACGCAGGTGCCCGATGACCGGATAGTTGCGCAGGACGGTGTGTTTCTTCTGAGTGATGTCCTGGATGAACACGATCACCAGAAACGCGACCAGGACGAGACCGACAATGGTCCCGAGACCGTACGAGACGACACCCAGCATGCCGGACATGCTCTCCCTCCTCTCCCCTGAGCGGCGCGAACAGCGCTGCGCCGCCTGCGCCCAATGATAGGCGAAAACGCCCCGCAGCGCTTCCGCGAAGTCAGGGAAGTATGCGCAGGATCACCGACCCGGGATCGTCGGTCGCGCCGTCGCGGATCTCGACTTCGGTCGCCGGGCGCACGCCGACCACCGTGCAGGAGAATTTGATCGCCATGCCGGCGAGCGGATGGTTGGCGTCGAGCACCACTTTGTCCTCGGCGATGTCGGTCACCGTGAAGATCAGGTCCTCGTCGTCGCCGCCCGCGGCGCCCTCGAAACGAATCCCGGTCTCGAGCGCCTCGGGAAAGCGGGCGCGCGGCTCGACCCGGAGAAGATCCTCGTCGTAGTCGCCGAAGGCCTCCTCGGGCTCCAGGCGCACTTCGACGCGGTCCTTGACCCCCTTGCCCTCGAGCGCCGCTTCCGCCGCCGGAAAAATATTGCCGTAGCCGCCGTGCAAATACTGCACCGGGTGCTCGGAGCGCTGGATCGCATTGCCCCAGATGTCGGACAGCTCGACGTCGAGCGAGACGACCGTGTTTTCCGCGATGTGCAAAGTGCCGGAATGGAACCGGAGCCCGGTCCCGGCTAACGCAGCGATTTGACGAGGCCCAGCACTTCGGCCGCGTGGCCGCGGGGATTGACGCTGTAGAACACGTGCGTGACCGTGCCCGCCTTGTCGATGATGAACGTCGAGCGCGTGATGCAGGATTTCGTGGATCCGTTGGCTTCTTTCTCGTGCACCACGCCGTACTTGCGGCAGACTTCGCCCTCGGTATCCGCGAGCAGCCGGATCGAAACGCCGTGCTGGTCCCGGAAATCGGCGTGACGGAGGCAATCGTCCGGGCTCACCCCGAACACCACGCAGTCGTGGCGCGCAAACTCGTCTTCGTGGTCGGAGAAATCAGTGGCGAGCAGTGTGCAGCTCGGCGTGCCGTCCTTGGGATAAAAATAGAGCACGACGCTTTTCTTGCCGCGGAACTGCTCGAGGTCCACGGTTTCCATGTCGGCGTCGGGAAGCGAGAAAAGCGGCGCCGCTTGCCCCGCTTGCAGACCCTCAGGCGGGCGTTCGGTGGTTCCGAGCGATGCTTCGTTTACGCGAGCCAAGTTTTCCTCGCCGGTTCGAAGGCAGCAACAGACTATAATCGTGGCGATGAGAATGCAACTGCTCGGCGGCCTGAACGCGAAAAGATTCCTGTCACAATTCTGGCAAAGGAAACCGCTGCTCATCCGCGACGCGATTCCCGACTTTAAGGGCGTGGTGCAAGCGCCTGAATTGTTTGCGCTCGCGACGCGCAACGACATCGAATCGCGACTCGTGTGGCGCCGCAGCGGCGCATGGCATCTGCGCGAGGGACCGTTCTCGCGCACCGAATTGGCACGCCTGCCCAAGATCGGGTGGACCCTTCTGGTGCAAGGTCTGAATCTCGAGCTGTCCGCCGCGGACGCGTTGCTGCGGTGCTTTCGCTTCCTTCCCTACGCGCGGCTCGACGACGTCATGGTTAGCCATGCTGGGCCCGGGGGCGGCGTCGGCCCTCACTTCGACTCCTACGACGTGTTTCTCCTGCAAGGGCCGGGCAAGCGCCGTTGGCGCGTAGGCAAACCGGGTAACCGGCTGCTCGACCCGGCGGCTCCGCTGAAAATACTGCGCAACTTCCGCTACGAATCGGAATGGGTGCTGGATGCCGGAGACATGCTCTATCTTCCCCCGGGCTGGGCGCACGAAGGCGTTGCGCTGGAGCCCTGCTTCACCTACTCGATCGGTTTTCGGGCGCCGTCGCACGCCGATACCGCCCGGGAATTTCTCGCGTTCCTGCAGGATCGTGTCGCGTTCGACGGTCTGTACGCGGACCCCGGGCTCAAACCTCAGCGCCACGCGGCTGAAATTCCGCGAAAGATGGTGCAGCAGGCCGCCGCCGTAGCCCGGAGAATCCGTTGGCATCGGCAGGACATCTCGCGTTTTCTCGGCGAGTACCTGTCCGCACCCAAGCCGCAGGTGGTATTTTCGCGGCCTCACCGCCCTCATTCCCCGGCCCGGTTTGCCGGGCTCTGCAGCACGCGAGGCCTGAGCCTCGATCTGCGCACGAGGATGCTGTTCCGGGGCCGGGATTTCTTTGTCAACGGGGAACGAGTCGAGCCGCCCAAGCACCTGCGTGCCGCGGCCGCTTCTGCAGCTCCTGCACGGCTGGTATCTTGCCGGCTGGCTTTGCACCGGAGACGGCCATGAGTGAAGCCCCGGCCGACGCAGTCCCCGAGCGGATATTGCTCGCGGCAAAAAACGATTATCTTGAAGGCTTCGAGAGGCTGCTCGGCCTCGCGCGCCGGGAGCTGCGCATCTTCGATCCCGACCTCTCCGAGCTGGACGTGAACTCGACCCGCCGCATCGAGACGCTCACGCGCTTCCTTCGGGGAAGCCGCACGCACCGCATCTACATCGCCCTTCACGACGTCGAGCACGTCGTCAAACGCTGCCCGCGATTGATCACGCTCCTGGGGAGTTACACCGCCGGAATTTTTATCCTACAGACGCAGGGAGAAGCGGCCAAAGTGCAGGACTGCTTCGTTCTCGCCGACGGCGATCATTTGTTGCGCCGGCCCGTGACGACACAGCCGCGCGGGGTGCTCGTGATCAACGACCCGAAGGAGTGTCAGCCGATGCGCGAGCGATTCGACGAGATCTGGGAGTCCTCGGTCCCGGCGGTGTCGGCGAATACGACCGGGCTGTAAGGGTCTCCTACAGATCCCGCCAGCCGAAACCCCCGTCCTGGGTCGCCACGGAAATCCACTCGGGCTCGCAGCGCAGCGCCGCCGCAAGCGCGGCCCGCGCCAGCTCGGGCGTGTTGTTCGTCTGCGACAAATGCGCTGCGATCAGGTGTTTGAGCCGACCGCGGTCGAGCGCGGCGAGCAACGATGCCGAGGATTGATTGTCCAGGTGCCCGAGGCGGCTGGCGATGCGCACCTTCAGCGCCGACGGATAAGGGCCGCTCGCCAGCAATCCGGGATCGTAATTGCACTCGAGCACCAGCGCGTCGCAGCCGGACAGGCTCGACTCGATATGCGCGGTCGAGCAGCCGGTGTCGGTGAGCACGCCGAGCCGGCGCGCGCCGTCTGAGAGCACGTACTGGACCGGCTCGCGCGCATCGTGCGGCACGGTGAACGGATGCACCAGCAGATCGCCGACGGAAAAAGCGCGGTCGGAGTCGATGAGGTTGAGCTCGCACTGTTCCTCGACACCGCCGCTCTCCGGGCGCAGCACGGAGAGCGTACCGTGCGTGAGCCACACCGGGATGCCGAAGCGGCACGCCAGGGGGAATACGCCGTCGCCGTGATCGGCGTGCTCGTGCGTCACGATTATTCCGGAGAGATCGGAAGGCTCGAGGCCTGCCCGGGCAAGGCGTGACACGGTTTCGCGGAGCGGGAAACCGCAGTCGAGCATGAGGCGCGTCCCGCCGGCCTCGACGATGAGCGCGTTGCCCTGGCTGCCGCTACCGAGCGAGGCGAAGCGCACACTCGGTTCCTGAAAGCGGCTCAAGCGAGGCAACGTGCACGCTTGATTCCTAAAATCGACCGAGCGAAGCGAAGCGCATCGGTCCAGACCCGCGATCCGTCGCTATTTGAGCTGCTCCTTCAAGAGGGAAAGAATCCTCTGCGCCGTTTCGGAGGAATCCGGATGGCCATCCTTGTTGAGCACCTGCACTTCGCTCGAATCATTGCGATCCTTTACGAAAACGCGGTACTGCTCCGCCTTGGGGTCCGGCGCGGAACGCCAAAACGCGAGCTTGGAGAGAAAGCTCTCGTCCTGCTTTCCAGCGAGCGCGGCTTCGGAATCGACGTACCGGACGAAATAGAAGCCTTTGGAGCGGTCGCGGTCTTCGACGGTGAAGCCGACGCGATCGAGCACCAGTCCCACCCGCCTCCAGGCGCGGTCGAACGGCTCGGCGAGCTCGAGCGTGCCGACCCCATTGTCGGCCCGTGATATTTTCGCGCGCTCGTCTTTCTTATCGACGGCGGCAAGCTGGGCTTGCGCGCGTGCGTCCGTCACCCCGAAGCGCCCCATCAGGCGGCGCAGGAACTCCGCCTCGAGGCTCGGATCCACGGGCCGGGGCTGCCACACGGTGCTGTCCCGCTGCTGGCTGGTATAGACCTCGACCACGCCCCGATGGGTGATATAGATCTCGGTAGTGCTGGGTTGCGCGCCGCGCTCCAGGCGCGTGCGGAACTTGTCGCGCTCGCCGGTGGAATAGGCTCCGTCGAGCAGGCCGCCGATGAAGTTCCGGATGAAATCCTGCTTGATCTTCGCGCGGTTTTCCGCCCAGTCGGTCTCCATGACTCCGGCTTCGGGGACCTCGACCTTGATGACGAAACCGAGGTCTTGCCAGAAGCTCTTGACGACCGGCCAGACCTTCTCGGGAGGCTCCGACACGACCAGCCAGCGCTCGCTGGCCGATCGCTCCAGCCGCGCCTTGTCCACCTCGGGAAGGAGCCCGGTAGATCCAGGCCGCGGCGCGCCGGCGCGCTCGGCGTTGTAGGCGGAAAGGGTCGTCGCCCCGGCGGGGTTGATTTCCGGAATCTGATAGCGCTCTTCACGGGCCGGCGCGGTCAGGTCGGGCGGCACCTCGAGCGGCGGAAGCTTCTTCTCCGATTTGTATTCGACCTTCGCGGAGTCGAGCAGCGTGGACCCGCACCCCGCGAGCATCAGCGCCACCACCGCGGCGACGGCGCCGGCACCGTACCGGGTCATCCCGCCTTGCCTTCGACGACGCGCAGGCCGCTTGAGGGCATGATGTCGGCCTGCCGCATGGCTTCCCTGACGACTTCGTGGAATTGCTGCGAGAGCGGCGTGAGCGGCAGGCGAATGCCCATGCCGATCAGCCCCATCTGAGCCACCGCCCATTTCACCGGGATCGGATTCGCTTCCACGAAGAGCTTGGTGTGAAGCCCGAGCAACTTGAAATTCAATTCGCGCGCTTTCTTCAGGTCTTCGGCGAGAGCCGCCGCGCACATCTCGTGCATCAGCCGCGGCGCGACGTTGGCGGTGACGGAGATGATGCCTTTGCCGCCGAGCAGCATCAGCGCAAGACAGGTCGCGTCATCGCCGCTGTAGACCGCGAAATCCTTGGGCGCGCGGCGCAGCAGATCCGAGCCTCGCTCGATGCTGGCGGTGGCGTCCTTGATGCCTACGATGTTCGGAACCTGCGCGAGGCGCAGCGTAGTTTCGTTGGCGAGATCGGCGACGGTGCGGCCGGGGACGTTGTAGACGATGTGCGGGATATCCACCGTTTCCGCGATGGTGCGGAAATGCCGATA
>VBDM01000110.1 GCA_005881355.1 Betaproteobacteria bacterium | reverse complement strand
GAGGAAAAAGCAGCCCTACGCGGTCTACGACAGACTCGAGTTCGACATCCCGGTGGGCGTGAACGGCGACTGCTACGACCGCTACCTGGTGCGCGTCGAGGAGATGCGCCAGTCGAACCGCATCATCCGCCAGTGCATCGACTGGCTGCGCGAGAATCCCGGACCGGTCATCACCGACAATCACAAGGTGGCGCCTCCGTCGCGCGTGGAGATGAAGAGCAACATGGAAGAGCTGATCCACCACTTCAAGCTTTTCACCGAAGGCATCCACGTGCCGCCGGGCGAGGCCTATGCCGCGGTCGAGCATCCCAAAGGGGAGTTCGGCATCTACATCCTGTCCGACGGCGCGAACAAGCCCTACCGCATGAAGATCCGCGCCGCCGGCTTTCCTCACCTTGCCGCGCTGAACGAGATGGCCAAGGGCCACATGATTGCCGACGTGGTGGCGATCATAGGCACCCAGGACATCGTGTTCGGCGAGATCGACCGCTGATGCTCAGCCCCGACGCGCTGAAGAAAATCGACCGGGCGATCGCCAAGTACCCGCCCGATCGGAAGCAGTCGGCGGTGATGGCCGCGCTCACGGTGGCGCAGGACGAAAAGGGCCACCTTTCGACCGAGGTCATGAACTTCGTCGCCGGCTACCTCGGCATGCCGCCGATCGCGGTGTACGAGGTCGCGAGCTTCTACGCCATGTACGACCTGCAGCCGGCCGGAAAATACAAGCTGTGCCTCTGCACCAACCTGCCGTGCGCGCTGTCCGGGGCCGAGGATGCGGCCCAGCACCTGAAGAGGAAGCTCGGCATCGATTGGAACGAGACGACTTCGGACGGGCGCTTCACGCTGAAGGAGGGCGAGTGCTTCGGCGCCTGCGGCGACGCCCCGGTGATGCTCGTGAACAACAAGAAAATGCTCTCGTTCATGACGCCTGAAAAAATCGACAAATGGATCGCAGGGCAAGAGTGATGGATTGTCACGTTTGTGACACAAACTCAGGGGAGCACGAGGGGATGTATCCCCTCGTAGCGTAAAAACCTCAATGCTCGATTACGGACGCGATGCGATCATCCTGGCGGGCCTCGACGGCGAGAACTGGCGGCTCGCGGATTACGTCAAGCGCGGCGGCTATTCGGCGCTGAAGAAGATTCTCGCGGAAAAGACGCCACCCGAGACCCTGGTCGCCGAAGTGAAGAAGTCGGCGCTGCGCGGCCGCGGCGGAGCGGGGTTTCCGACCGGCCTCAAGTGGAGCTTCATGCCGCGCCAGTTCCCGGGCGCGAAGTACCTCGTGTGCAACTCGGACGAGGGAGAGCCGGGAACCTTCAAGGACCGCGACATCCTGCGCTACAACCCCCATATCGTGATCGAAGGCATGGCGATCGCCGCCTACGCGATGGGCGTGGGCGTGGGCTACAACTACATCCACGGCGAGATCTGGGACGTCTACGAGCGCTGTGAAGAAGCGCTCGCCGAGGCGCGCGCCGCGGGATTCATCGGAAGTAACATCCTCGGCGGCGGATTTTCCTTCGAGCTCCACAACCACCACGGTTACGGCGCCTATATCTGCGGCGAGGAGACCGCGCTGCTCGAATCTCTGGAAGGCAAGAAGGGCCTGCCGCGCTTCAAGCCGCCGTTTCCCGCGAGCTTCGGCCTCTACGGCAAGCCGACCACGATCAACAACACCGAGACCTTCGCCGCCGTGCCCTGGATCGTCAACCACGGCGCGGACGCGTTCCTCGCGCTCGGCCGGCCGAACAACGGCGGCACCAAGATCTTTTCCATGACGGGCCACGTCGCGCGGCCCGGCAACTACGAGGTGAAGCTCGGCACGCCGTTTGCGAAGCTGCTCGAGCTGGCGGGCGGGATGCGGGCGGGGAGGAAGCTCAAGGCGGTGATTCCCGGCGGGTCCTCGATGCCGGTCCTCCCCGCCGAGGTCATGATGCGGACCGACATGGACTACGACTCCATCGCCAAGGCGGGCTCGATGCTCGGCTCGGGCGCGGTGATGGTCATGGACGAGACCACCTGCATGGTGAAGGCGCTGGAGCGCCTGGCGTATTTCTACTTCGAGGAATCCTGCGGCCAGTGCACGCCGTGCCGCGAAGGTACGGGCTGGCTCTACCGCATGGTAAACAGGATCGAGCACGGCAAGGGGAGAAACGAGGACCTCGACCTCCTGACCAACGTCGCCGACAACATCGCCGGGCGCACCATCTGCGCGCTCGGCGACGCGGCGGCGCTGCCGGTGAAGAGCTTCATCCAGCACTTCCGCAGCGAGTTCCAGCACCACATCGACCACAAGCGCTGCCTGGTGACGGTCCCCGGGTATTCCACGGCGCCCGGCATACCCGAGCGGCGCGCCGCCTGACTCATGCTCAAGTTGACGATCGACGGCAGGGAAACCGAGGTCCGGAACGGCGCCACGGTGATGGACGCGGCGAACGGCCTGGGCATCTACATCCCGCATTTCTGCTACCACAAGAAGCTCTCGATCGCCGCCAACTGCCGCATGTGCCTGGTGCAGATCGAGAAGGCGCCCAAGCCCCAGCCCGCCTGCGCCACGCCGGTCGGCGACGGCATGAAAGTGTTTACGCGCTCCGACTACGCGAGGGACGCGCAGAACGGAGTGATGGAGTTCCTCCTCATCAACCACCCGCTCGACTGCCCGATCTGCGACCAGGGCGGGGAGTGCCAGCTCCAGGACCTCGCGGTCGGCTACGGCAAGAGCGCCTCGCGCTACGCGGAAGAGAAGCGCGTGGTGCTGAACAAGAGCCTGGGTCCCCTCATCTCGACCGACATGACGCGCTGCATCCACTGCACGCGCTGCGTGCGCTTCGGCCAGGAGGTCGCCGGCGTCATGGAGCTCGGCATGATAGGGCGCGGCGAGCACGCCGAGATCATCGCCTTCGTCGGCAAGACCGTGGACTCCGAGCTCTCCGGGAACGCGATCGACCTGTGCCCGGTCGGCGCGCTCACCTCCAAGCCTTTCCGCTACACGGCGCGCAACTGGGAGCTGTCGCGGCGCAAGTCCGTCAGCCCGCACGACAGCCTCGGCTCGAACCTGATCGTCCAGGTGAAGCAGAACCGCGTGATGCGGGTGCTGCCGCTCGAGAACGAGGAGCTGAACGAATGCTGGCTCTCCGACCGCGACCGCTTTTCCTACGAGGGCCTCAACTCCGAGGAGCGGCTCCTGAAGCCGATGCTGAAGGAGGACGGGCGGTGGCGGGAAGTCGACTGGCAGGCCGCGCTCGAGCACGTCGCGAGAGTCCTTTCGGAAATCCGGTTCAACCACGATCCGCAGGAAATCGGCGCGCTCGCGAGTCCCCATTCCACCCTCGAGGAGATGGCGCTGCTCGGGAAACTCATGCGCGCGATGGGCAGCGGCAACGTCGATTTTCGCCTGCGCCAGTCGGATTTTTCAGCCGACGGCAAGCGCGCCGGCGCGCCCTGGCTCGGGATGAAGGTCGCTGAGCTGCGAACACTGGACCGCGTGCTCGTGGTCGGCTCGTTCCTGCGCAAGGACCACCCGCTCGTCGCCTCGCGCCTGCGCCTCGCCGCGCGCAAAGCGCAGGTCAACATCCTGCACTGCGCCGCCGACGACCTGCTGATGCCGGTCGCCAACCGGGCGATCGTGCGCCCCGACGAACTGGCGGGGACACTCGCCCAAGTGGTGAAGGCGGTGGCGCAAGCCGGGCAAAAGCCCGTGCCGCCCGGGCTCGCGGGAGTCGGCGTCGGCGACGGGGCGAAAGCGATCGCAGCGAGCCTCGCTTCGGGCAGGAACACCGCGGTTCTGCTCGGCAACCTCGCCGCGCAGCATCCGCAGGCCGCGCAACTGCAGCTCCTCGCTCAGGAGCTCGCCGGCCTGCTCGGCGCCCGGTTCGGTTTCCTGGGCGAGGCGGCCAACAGCGTCGGGGGCTACCTCGCCGGCTGCATCCCGCCGGAGGGCGCCCTGAACGCGCGGACCATGCTCGAGCAGCCGCGCAAGGTCTACCTGCTTCTCAACGCGGAGCCCGACTTCGACTGCCACGACCCGCGCACGGCGACGAAGGCGATGGACGCCGCGGATCTGGTGGTCGCGATGGCTGCCTACCGGAGCTTTGCGGCCGACTACGCGGACGTGATCCTGCCGATCGTCCCCTTCACCGAGACCTCGGGCAGCTTCGTCAATTGCGAGGGGCGGATGCAGAGCTTCAACGCCGCGGTGAAGCCGCTCGGCGAGGCCCGGCCCGCGTGGAAGGCGCTGCGCGTGCTCGGCAATCTGATGAGCCTTCCGGGCTTCGATTACGAGTCGACCGAAGCGATACGCGACGAAATTTCCAGGCCCGAGGAGGTCGCGGGCAAGCTCGACAACCGGCTGAACGGGCTCGAGCTCGCCCTCGATTCCGCGAGCGGCGAGGAGCTGCAGCGCATCGCCGACGTGCCCGTGTACTTCGGCGATCCGATCGTGCGGCGCGCCCCGTCTCTGCAGAGGACGCGCGACGCGCTCCCGCCGCGCGCCTGGGTGGGGTCGCAGCTCGCGCAGAAGCTGGGCGTCAAGGCGGGCGAGCGGGTGCGGGTGCGCCAGGGCGACGGGGAAGCGGTCGTCGAAGTCGGCATCGACGAGCGCCTGCCCGCGGGCTGTGTGAGGCTCGCCGCCGCGCACCGTCACACCGCGGGCCTCGGGCCCATGTTCGGCGCCGTGACGATCGAGCGGGCGTGATGGAATTTTTCGACACGCTCGCCGGCCTCTCAACCCGATGGCTCGGACCGGAATGGGGGCCGCCCGCCTGGACGCTCGTCAAGACCACGGCGCTGATCGTTTGCGTCGTCCTGCCGCTGTGCCTGTGCGTCGCCTACCTCTCGCTGTGGGAGCGCAAGCTCATAGGCTGGATGCAGATCCGCATCGGGCCCAACCGCGTGGGCCCGATCGGGCTGCTGCA
>VBDM01000109.1 GCA_005881355.1 Betaproteobacteria bacterium | reverse complement strand
GTCAGCCGGCCAACACAATAGTCGTGGATACCGGGCATCGTCAATGCGCCTAACGCGCCCGCGCTCCGCGCCAGCCCCGGGGAATCGAGGACAGCAGCTTCTTCGTGTAGGGATGCTGCGGGTTGCGATAGATGTCGTCCGAATTGGCGATCTCGACGACCTCGCCTTCGTTCATCACCATCACCTGGTCGGCCATGTACTTGACCACCGCCAGATCGTGTGAAATGAAGATATAGCTCATGTTGTACTGATCCTGCAGGTCCTGCAGCAGGTTCAGGACTTGCGCCTGGATCGACACGTCGAGCGCCGACACCGCCTCGTCGCAGATGAGAACCTCCGGCTTCAGGGTGAGGCAGCGGGCGATTGCGATCCGCTGTCTCTGGCCGCCGGAGAACTCGTGCGGATACTTGAAGAACGAAACTTCGGGGAGCCCCACCTCCTCCAGCAATTTATGGACCGTGTTGCGGCGCTCGCTTTCGCTCGACCCCACGCGGTGCACCTGCAGAGGCTCCATGAGAAGCTGGCCGATCGTGAAGCGGGGATTGAGCGAAGCATAGGGATTCTGGAAGACGATCTGGATCCGGCGCTTGTACCGCATCATCTCTTTCTGCGGGATGGACAACAGGTCCTGGCCGTCGAACAGGGCCTCGCCGCCCGATGCCTCGCGCAGGCGCAACAGCGTCAGCGCGACCGTCGTCTTGCCCGAACCCGATTCGCCGACTATGCCCAGGGTTTTCCCCCGGGCCAGCTTGAAAGAGACGTCCTTGACCGCCTTGAACTCTCTCTTTCCGAACAAGCCCTCGCGCGAATAGAAGCTCTTGCCCAGGTGGCGTACCTCGAGAATGATCTCTTCGTCGCCGCGCAGGCCGCGACTGCGTTCCTCAGGACCTCTCCCGGCGAGCGGCCCGGGCTTGAGGAAATCGTCGATCACCGGAAGCCTCCTGGGACGCCGCGTGAGCTGCGGCCGGCAAAGCATCAGCGCACGGGTGTAGGCGTCCTGCGGCGTCTCGAATATCTGTTCCACCGCTCCCTTTTCCCTGATTTCGCCCTCGCGCATCACCACTACGTAATCGGCGATTTCCCCCACCAAGGCGAGGTCATGGGTGATGAACAGCACCGACATGCGCAACCGCTTCTGCAGATCGGCTATCAATTCGAGAATCTGCTTCTGGATGGTGACGTCGAGCGCCGTCGTCGGTTCGTCCGCGATCAGCAGTTTCGGCTCGCATGCAATCGCTATGGCGATCATCACGCGCTGCTGCTGGCCGCCCGACAGCTGGAATGGATAGGCGTCGATCTTGTTCTCGGGCTCTGGAATGCCGACCTCGCGCAAGAGTTCGAGGGCTCGTGCCCGCGCCTGCCTGCCGCCCATGCCGAGGTGCTTGGTCAGGACCTCCGTGAGCTGGAATCCTACGGTGAATACCGGGTTCAGCGAGCTCATCGGCTCCTGAAATATCATCGAAATATCCACTCCCCGCAGCTTCTGCAGCTCGCGGGGCGGGAGCGCAAGGAGATTGCGCCCGCCGTATAGAACCTGGCTGCCAGGGGGCACCGTCGAATTTTCCTTCGGCAGCAGGCCCAGGATCGCGAGCGCCGTCACCGACTTGCCGCTGCCGGATTCCCCGACCAGCGCAACGGTGCTGTTCGCCGCTATGTCGAAGCCTATGCCCTTGACGGCCTGGAAAGTCGTCGTCCGGTCGACGCGAAAATCCACCCTCAGGTCGCGGATGCCGATCAGAATTTCGGGGCTGCCCACGGAGGTCATTTTAGCTTCGGGTCGAGCGCATCGCGCAGGGCATCGGTGAACAGGCTGAATCCGGTGACCAGCAGCGCCATGGCGACGGTCGCGGCAACGAGCTGCCACCAGTAACCGAGGATCAGCTCGCTCTGGGCTTCATTGAGCATGCTGCCCCACGAAACGGTGTCGACGCCGACGCCGAAACCGAGGAAGCTCAGGACGACCTCCGATTTGATGAAGAGAACGACATGCAGGGAAAGCTGCACCAGCACGACGTGGCTCACGTTCGGAAGGATATGCACGAACATGCGGCGCGCATGCGAGGCGCCGATCGCGTCGGCGGCCTGGATATATCCCCGCACCTTGTGCTTGAGGTACTCGGCGCGGACCAGGCGGAAGATCCCGGTCCAGCCGGTGAGGCCCAGGATCAGGATCACGGTCAGCGTGCCCTTCTGGTTCAGCACCGCGGCGATCGCCAGGATCAGCAGCAGATAGGGAATCGAAGTGAAGACGCTGTAGAACCAGTTGAAGAAATCGTCGATCCAGCCTCCGTAATAGCCGGCGAGCGCGCCGAAGACCGTCGCGAGAAACGCGGCGAGAAACGCGGCGACCAGGCCGACGAACATCGAGGTCTCCGTGCCCTTGATCGTCTTTTTCAACACGTCGCGGCCCCATCTGTCGCCGCCGAAGACGAGCGTGGGCGCCCCGGCCTCCGTGAGCGACGCGCCGCCCGATTCCGCTCTGATCTCGGCGAGCACGTCGGCGAGCGGATCCACGATTCCCGTGTCGTCCCCGCCCGGACTTTTTTGCCGTATCTCTGATAGCACACCAGCCAGGGGGTCGGCAGGGTTCGACTCGCGCGAGGTCTCGTCGCGCGAGGCGTCTGGCGCGGCGGAGGCCGCTGAGCCGCGATCGGAGATCGCAGGCCCCATGAAGGTCGGCGGCGCATAGTTGACGCCGACTTCCTTCGACCAGCCGGCTGCGATATGAGACCGAAGAAAAACACCACGACCAGGAACGAGGCGAGCCCCACCCGGTCGCGGCAAAAACGGCGCCAGGCGAGCATCCATAGCCCGGGCGATTCGGCGCGTCGCGCGCCGATGCTCGACGCGGCGGCCTGCGTCATTTGAGCTGCACGCGCGGATCGACCGCCCGGTACAGCAGGTCGGCGATCAGATTGATGATCATGGTGGCGATCGCGACGTAGATGGTCACCGCCTTGATCACCGGAAAATCGCTTCGTTCCACGGCCAAGATCACTTCGCGGCCGACGCCGGGGATGGAGAAGAAGCGCTCGATCAGAAACGCGCCGGCAAGCAGCCCCGGCAGCTGGATCATCACGTTGGTGATGATCGGAATGGAGGCATTGCGCAGCACGTGCACCCACATCACGCGTATCTCGCCCATTCCCTTCGCCCGCGCGGTGCGGACATAGTCCTGATTGATCTCGTCGAGAAAGAAGCTGCGGTAGAGGCGCGTGTCGGGGGCGAGCGATACGATCACACCGACGATGATCGGCAGCAGGCTGTACTTGAAAAGGTTTTCGGAAAAGCTGTCTCCCCAGCCCTGGACCGGGAACCAGCCGAGCTGATACGCGAGCACGTACTGGAACACGATGATGTAGACCAGGATGCTGACCGACTGGCCGACCGTGCAGCCGATCATGACCATGCGGTCCGTCAGCGATCCGCGCACGTAGGCGACCAGCATTGCAGCGGCAATCGCGAGCAAGGTGTCGATCGCGAGAAGCGGCACGAGCACGGTGAGCGAAGGACCGAGCCGGGTGGCGAAGATCTCCGACACCTTCTCGTTGGTCGACCAGCTCGCTCCGAAATCGCCGGTCGCGATCTGCTGGATGAAGATCCACAGCTGGACGTGATACGGCCGGTCGACGCCGAGCTGGTGCCGTATGTTCTCGATCTGCTCCGGGTTGGAGATTTTCCCGGCGAGCAGGTACGCCGGATCGCCGCCGACCCAGTTGAACAGGAAAAAGACGAGCAGCACGACACCGACCAGGGTCGGGACGATTTGCCACAGGCGGCGGACGACGTAGGCGAGCATGCCGGATTGGACGCCGCTCAATCGCCCCGCCGTCCGGTGATTTCTTCGAAAAACGCCTTGGGAGAGGGATCGCGGCCGAGAAACTCCCGCACCATTTCCGCGGCGGGCCTTTGCCCGCCCCTGGAGAGAATCAAATCGCGGAAGCGCCGGCCGACCGCGGGATTCATGAGGTTCTTCCCGTACGCGGACAACATGTCGAGCGCGAGGACCTCCGACCACATGTAGCCGTAGTAGCCGGCGCCGTAACCGCCGACGATGTGCCCGAAGGTGCCCGGGAATTGCGTGCCGGGAACATGGCCCACCGGCGTCTCGCTTTCCATTTGGATCCACCCCTGCATCGGCTCGATCGCGCGCTCGCCGAAGAGCGTCATGTCGTACGACGCGTACAGATGCTGCCGGGCGTACTGGATGCCCTGGCCGAAGGAGTGCGCCGCGTGAAGTCGTTTCACCAGCGTATCATCGACCTCCGGGCAACCGGCGCAGTACCTGCGGACCAGCCGCAACGGCTCCCTTTTTCGTCCCCATTCCTCGTACATCTGCGAAGGCGCTTCGACAAAATCGCGCTCGACATTGGTGCCGCCGTGACTCGCGTAGCGGGTCCGCGAGAGGACCCCGTGCAAAACGTGGCCGAACTCGTGCAGCAGCGTTTCCAGCTCGCGGTGATTGAGGCCTTTGGAGTTGAAGTTCGCGACCAGCACGCTGATCGGCGTGCGCCGGGCGAGGAGGCTTGCGCTGCGGACCCCGAAAGCCGCGGCGTGGCTGTACTTGCCCTCGCGCGGAAGCAGATCGAGGTAGACGCCGCTCAGGAGCCGGCCCGTCTTGCCGTCGATCACGTCGTAGTAGCGGACCGAGGGATGCCAGAGGGGCGCCTTGCCCGGCGCGAACTTGACGCCGTACATCTCCGCCGAAACCGCGAACACCCACGCGACGCTCGCATCGGTCGGGAAATAGGCCCGCAAAACCTCCTGATCGACGTCGTAGCGCGCCTTCTTCAGCTGTTCCTGATAGTAGGGAACGTCCCAGCGGTTGAGCGTCACCTCCTGAACGCTTTTGCCCAGGCGCTCGGCCTTGAACGCGCGCAGCTCGTCGATCTCATTGCGCTCGAGCTCCCGGACCTTGTCCTTGACCTCGTCGAGAAAGCGGCGGACCGTCTCGGGGTTTTGGACCATGCGGCGGCGGGTCGCGAAATGCGCGTAGCTCGGCAGCCCGTACAAGGCTGCTATCTCGCGGCGCAAACGGGTCGCCTCGCCGAGCAACTCCAGGTTCTGGGGCGTGCCGCGGTTGTTGAACGCGATGTAATAACGGCGGCGCGCCTCCTCGTCTTCCGCGTTGGTCATGAAGGGCTCGTACTCGGGATACTCGAATCCCAGCAGATAATCGCCTTTGTCGTCGCGCCGCGCCTTCTCCAGATAGGAGGCCGGCAGGCCCCGCAGTTCGTCCGGTGAAAAGGCGAGCCGCGTCTTGTTGTCGCGGATATTGCGGTCGAATGTCTGGCGAATCTCCTCCAGGCGCTGCAGGATCGCCTTCATCCGGGCGCGCTTTTCCGGCGGCAAGGCGACGCCGGAGTCCTCGAAGCCCTCGATCACATCCTTCTTGAGCTTGCGGTCGATGCCGTCGGCGCTGGCCACGCGTTGAAACCGCGCGTAGATCTTTTCGTTCTGGAACAGCTCGGTGCCGAATTCGTTTATTTTGAGCCCGCAGGCCTCGCCCGCCGTGCGCGTCGCGGGATCGGGCGACATGTTGGTGAGCACCTCGACGGGCCCCTGGGTGTCCTCGATCAGGATCTGCAGGCGGTCCCACGGAAGGAACACGCGCTCGACCGTCGCCTGGGACACGGGCACCTTCTCCAGCTTCGCGACCTCGGCCCGCGCCCGCGAGAGAGCCCGGCTGCAGGCTTTTTCGATATCGGACGCGGTCCATATGGGAATCCGCGGATGCGACGCCGGCCATGCAGTCGGCGCGAAAGCACAACACAGCGCTGCGGAGGCGAGCAGGCGCATTGCCTCGCCCACGACGAGCCTCTCGGCCTGTTTCATCATTGCTTGTTTGGGCCGGAGTCGAGGTCGATATACATCCATTCGGCGTGCAGCACCGGATGCTTCCTGTAGCCGATCACGCGCGCCTGCTGCAGCGCGTTCCGGTAGCGACTGTCCATCATGATCCAGACCGTATGCGCCTCCATCAAGCGGGCCATTTCCCGATAGAGCTTGTTTCGCTCCGGACCGTCGGGCAGGCGTCTGGATCTTTCGTACAGCTTGTCGAATTCCGGCGAGCGGTAGCAGGCGTTGTTGCTCTGCCCCGAGTTCGGACCGTAGAGCAACTGCATGAAATTATCCCCGTCCGGGTAGTCGGCGATCCAGGCCGAGCCGTGCATCATGAGCCGACACAGCTTTTGCTGCTTGACCAGCTCGGGCCAGCGGTCCTTGTGGATTTCCAGGCGAATCCCGATCGAATCGAGCGAGCGCTTCATCAGCTCGTCGAACTGGCGGTCGCGCTCCGACGGCGTTGACGAATAGCGGACGACGAGCGGCTTGCCGTCGGGCATCGCGCGGTAACCGTCCTCGCCCTTCTTGTAGCCGAACTTGTCGAGCAGCGCGTTGGCCGTCCGCGGGTCGTACTGGATGCTGCTCTTGTAGCTTGGATCGTGGCCGAGCGCGACCGCCAGTTCGACGAGCTGATGAAGCGCTCGCTCGATTCGATCGGGATTCGCCTGGAAATCCACAAGGACCGCTGGCCCGAGCTGGTCAAGCAGCAAAAGCTGTGTCGGCTCATGATGCACGGCTCGGCCTGGATCGCCGACTACCCGGACGGGGATAATTTCATGCAGTTGCTCTACGGTCCGAACTCGGGCTTGAGCTTGCCGTCCTCGGTCATGAAAGTGGGCGAGATGTCCGAGAGCTGGTATTCGATGTCCGTCTCTCCGCGCTCGAAAGCGAGCCACCGGCTCTGCGTTTCCTCGACCACGCTGATCTCCACCGTTCCGATGAGCGGGAGGTTCTTGCCCTTCATCCGCGCGACGATCTCCTTGTCGCGGGGGTCCTCGCCGGGGGTGAAATTCCACACCTTGCCGCGATAGCCGGGATTGGCCTCCAGGGTTATTTTCGACGAGCGCGTGTACTTCTTCAGCAGATAAGGGCCGGTGCCCACCGGATGGGAGTTGATGTCGTCCCCGTAGGCCTCGATCGCTTCCCGCGCGACGGCACCGGTGAGCGGAAACGCGAGTATGTGCGAAAAATTGAAGTCGGTTTCCCTGAGCCGGATGCGCAGCGTGTAGCGGTCCGGCACTTCGAGCCCCGGCACCCTGGCTTCGTAGTCGAACCGGTCGGTCTTCTTGGCCCGCGCACCGAGCTCGTCGAGTCCCACGATCTTCCCTTCGAACAAGAACGCGTAGGGCGACCGGTTCTTGGGATCGAAAAAACGCTTGATCGAATAGGCGTAGTCCTCCGCGGTCAGCTCCCGCCTCTTGCCCTTGAACGCGGGATCGGAGGCGAAGTAGATCCCTTTTCTGAGCTTGAGCGTATAGGTCTTGCCGTTATCGGTGATTTGCGGAAGCGATTCAGCCGTATTAGGAACCAGCTTCGCAGGCCTTGCCAGGTAGTCGTAGGTCAGCAGGGGATCGAATATCGATTCGATGACGGTTCCAGAATAGTAGTCGGATACCTTCACTGGATCGAACCCCGTTTCCGCAACTTGAAACGTGATGCGCAGCGCCTTGCTCAAATCCGCGGCGTGGCCGACCGCGGGCAGGGCCAGCACCGAGAGCACCGTCGCCGCGGCGCGCCAAAACGATCTACGATTCATTTCGAATTCCCCAAGGCAATTTGAGCCAGACACCGGCTCGCGAAAAACCACGAAGCAAAGCGCGTAATTTAGCACTTCTGTCCCGACAGACCATCGCGGCGGAGAAGTCCTTGCCCAGCGGGCAATTCGGCTACAATCGCGCCGTTGCTTTCGCGAAAACGCAGATGGGCTTTCTCTCCGGCAAGCGCGTCCTGATCACCGGCCTGCTCTCCAACCGCTCGATCGCCTACGGCGTCGCCAAGGCCGCGCGGCGCGAGGGCGCCGAGCTCGCGTTCACGTACCAGAACGAGCGCTTCAAGGATCGCGTCACCGGCATGGCGGGCGAGTTCGGCAGCAGCCTTGCGTTTCCCTGCGACGTCGCGAGCGACGCCGAGATCGAAGCGCTTTTCTCGGAGCTGGGCAAGAAATGGGGTATGCTCGACGGCGTGGTGCACGCGATCGCCTTCGCGCCGCGCGAGGCGATCGCAGGTGATTTTCTCGACGGCCTGTCGCGCGAGGCGTTCCGCATCGCGCATGACGTGAGCAGCTACAGTTTTGCGGCGCTCGCCAAGGCCGCGCTGCCGCTCATGCAGGGAAGAAGCGGAGCGTTGGTGACCCTCACCTACCTCGGAGCCGACCGGGTGGTGCCGGGTTACAACACCATGGGGCTCGCCAAGGCGAGCCTCGAGGCGAGCGTGCGCTACCTGGCCGCGAGCCTCGGGCCGAGGGGTATCCGCGTCAACGCCGTCTCGGCCGGCCCGATCAAGACTCTCGCGGCGAGCGGGATATCGGGATTCAGCAAGATCCTCAAGTACGTCGAGGAGAATTCTCCGCTGCGGCGAAACGTCACGACGGAGGACGTGGGCAACGTAGCAGCGTTCCTGCTGTCCGATCTTGCCGCCGCCGTGACCGGCGAGATCCTGTACGCGGATTCGGGGTTCAATACGGTGGTGGGGGCCATACCCGGCGCCGGAGCGCCCGAGTAGTTTTCCTACTGCGTCTTCTTCTCCAGAACCGCCCTGTTGATTTCCACCTTGGTGTCGGCCCGCAAGCCGTCGAGGAACGACTTGAACTCCTGCGTCCCGCTCGCCCGCCCCAGCTCGCTCTGGGCGCTGCGCTGCCGAGTATCGTCGGGCTCGACGTCGATGACGCGGCTGACGCGATAGATCACGTAGCCGTTATTCGATTCAGCTCCCACGTACACGGGCAGCTTCGACGCATCGGCGCGAAATATCTGCGACAGGGCCTCCGGGCTCGAACCCTGGGGATTGTCCCGGCTTATGAGCTTGGCCGCGCCGAAGCGGGCCGCGGAAGCCTTGCCTTTCTTGAGCTCTTCGAGCCGCTCCGCGCCCTGCCTCCTCGCGAGCGCCAGGGCCTCGCGCTGCGCGAGCTGCGCGGCGATCTCGCCCTTCACCTCGTCGAACGGGCGGCGGCTGGCGGGCTTGTGCCCGACCACCCGCGCCGAGACCAGCGTGTTCGGAGCCGTCTCGACGGCCTCGGTGTTGCGCCGGTTCTTGATTGAATCGTCGGCGAAGAACGCCGCAAGCAGCTTGGGATTACTCAGCGCCGGGACGCTCGCCGACTGGCGGGTGATCCCTCGAGCGAGCTGGATGGGGAGCCCGAACCTTTCGGCGGCGGGCTTCAGCGAATCGGCTTGCTCGTACACGAGGTTGCTGAAGGTCTCGGCGGCTTCGGCGAAGCGCCTGCCGGCCCGCTGTTGCTTCAGCTCGCGCTCGATCTCGGGGCGCGCCTGATCGAGGCTCTCCATTTTTCCAGCCTTCACGCCCGTTATCCTGATGATGTGGAAGCCGAAGTCCGACTCGACGAGGTCGCTCGTCTGATTCGGCTTGAGCCGGAACGCCGCGTCCTCGAACTGCCGCACCATCATCCCCCGCGAGAAAAACCCGACGTCCCCTCCTTTGGAAGCCGAGCCTGGATCGTCCGAGTTCTTCTTCGCGAGATCCGCGAAGCTCTCCGGCGACTTGCGCGCCTGAGCGAGGATCCGCGCCGCGCGCTCCCGCGCCTTGCCCTTCTCCGCGTCGTCCGCGCCGCTCTTCAGCGCGATCAGGATGTGGCTCGCGCGCCTCTGCTCCGGCTCGCCGTACCTGGAAACGTTCGACTCGTAATAGGCCTTGATTTCCTCCGCGCCGACCTGCTCCGAGGCGATCAGCGCGTCGGCGCTGAGCACGACGTATTCGACCTGCACCTCCTCCGGCACCTGGAACGCCATGGGGTTGCCGTCGTAGAATCCGCGGATGGCGTCCGCCGTGATCTTGGCCTGCGCAAGCTGCGTGTCGGCCCGGACCGGGTGCTCGGCGATCTCGCGCTGCTGGGCGCGCAGCCGCGCGAACTGGCTTGCGGCCGACTTCGAGACCAGGCCCGAGTCGGCCAGCGCGCTCGTGAGCTGCTGCACCAGCAGATCCCGGCGCAGGGCCGCATCGAACATCTGCGAGCTCATTCTCTCGTTTCGAAGCGCCGCATCGTAGCGCTCGCGCGAAAATTTCCCGTCCACCTGAAAAGCGGGGATCGACATCGTCGTCTCGACCAGCGTCCCGTCGGGGATGACCAGATGATTGCGCGCCGCGTGCTGCATCAGAAGGCGCTGCGAGATCATGCCTTCGAGCAGCTCGGTGCGCATCGCCGGCGAATCGAACATCGCCGGATCGAAGTTCCGGCCCAGCATTCCTCGCAAGCGGTCCTGCTGCTGCCGCAGCGCTTCGGAGAATTCCTGCTCGGTGATCTTCTGCCCGCCGACCTCGGCCACCTCGTCGGTGCGGCTCATCACGCGCTGGTAGGAGTCGATGCCCCAGAACGCGAACGGCAGCGCGACGAGCGCCAGCACGACCTGCATCAGGCGCTTGTTGTTGTGGACCCAATCGAACGGCGACATGACCTCAGATTTCCGAAAGTCTGGCGGAGCGGACGGGACTCGAACCCGCGACCCCCGGCGTGACAGGCCGGTATTCTAACCAACTGAACTACCGCTCCGCGTCAATGGTGGGTGCTGACGGGATCGAACCGCCGACATTCGCCTTGTAAGGGCGACGCTCTACCGGCTGAGCTAAGCACCCCTTCGCGAGAAACCGTCGTCCCCCTTCGAAGAGCGCGGCCCGGTTCCGGAAGGGCCGCTAGTTTACTGCATCCTTCAGGGCCTTGCCAGCGCGGAACTTCGGAACCCTCGCGGCCTTGATCTTGATCTCGACGCCGGTGCGCGGATTGCGCCCGGTGCGGGCCGCGCGCTTGCCGACGTAAAACGTCCCGAACCCGACGAGGGTGACCATGCTCCCTTTTTTCATCGCAGTTTTGATCGCCGAAACCGCGGCGTCGAGCGAGCGTCCGGCGGCGGCCTTGGAGATGTCGGCGGACTTGGAGATGTGATCGATGATTTCCAGCTTGTTCATTCGGCCCCCTAGGAATAGTGAGGAGATTCCGGCCCGACGCGCCTCCCCGCTCGAGTCGTGCCCGTGGACTCAGCAAAGACCGGTCTTGCGTCCGCTCACCCGGAGGCGGGCGGTCATGTAGAAAACCGAGCTTTGCTTATTCCGCGGCTGAAATCGGATCTTGAGACCGGCGCAAACGTCGCGAGCCTGTTTGCAATTTATAGCAATCGCAAAAGCACCGTGTCAAGAGTTCGAGTCTTTTTTTTTGCGGTCACCGATTATTTTTCACGGCGGCGAAACGCCGACCCGTTTCGTCCGCGGAAACGGGATGCGCAACGATCGGGAGAAACTTCCGGGGCGGCAGCCGCGGCGCGACTCGCTCCGCGTTGCAGCAATCTAGTGAGTGAGCACCGTGGAGGAAGTCTTGTCGTCGCCGACCGGAGGAATCGGCGGCGTGTCCGATGCGGGCTTGCGCGGTTCCGGCTGCCGCTCGAGAG
>VBDM01000103.1 GCA_005881355.1 Betaproteobacteria bacterium | reverse complement strand
CTGAGCAGCGTCATCCGGTTTCGGGTGTCGTCGCGCAGCGTGTACGCCTGCTTCGGATCGGTGACCGCCATGCTCCCCGGCAAGAGCCCGTTGCCGCCGAGGTCGGTTTCGGCGTGGGTGACGCTGAAATCGATGTCGGTCGTGCCGTCCTGCCAGCCGAGCTTGGCAAAGAGCTGGCGCACGTCCGAGGGCGACTGCACGCGCCAGCCGTCCTCGCGAAATCCGTTCGCGCTCACGAAATAGTCGAGCTCGCCTTGCGCGCCGCCGTGCTGGGCCTCCGCTGCCCGCCGCCCGAACGAGCCGCCGTAGAGCTGCGCCCGCGTTCCCGGATACTGCGCGCCGCTCCGGGTGCGGATCGAAAGAGCGCCGCCGAGCGTGTTGAGGCCGAACAGGGGGTTCGATCCGGGAATCAGATTGATCGTGGAGATCGCCGAGGTTGGGATCAGGTCCCAGTTCACCGTATCGCCGAAGGGCTCGTTGACGCGCACGCCGTCCTGGTACACCGAGACGCCTTGAGGCGTGCCGAGCAGCGGCGAAGCGGTGAAGCCTCTGTAGCTGACATCGGGCTGGAAAGGATTGCCCTGCATCTCGTTGATGCTCACGCCGGGGAGGCGCTGATTCATGAACTCGGGCAGATTGATCGATTGCTGCCGCGAGATCTCCGCGCCGGTCACGGCCTGCACGTTGGCCGGAATATGCTCGGGCGGCATGCCGAAGCCGGGCAGGGGCGTGACGCCGATCACCCTGACGCTGGGCGTCTCGAGCTGCTCCGCGGGGTTCTGGGCGATAGCGGCGCCCGGAGCGGCGGCGAAGCCGGTCCAGCAAAGGAGAGGACCGGCGAAGCGCCAGCGAGATCCCATGTCCCGTTCCGCGACGGATTTCTAGTTCAAGCTCGAGATATAGTGCGCCAGATCCTCGATGTCGCGCTCGGTGATGGTCTGGGCGACGCTGGTCATGCTGCCCGCGTCGTTGGTGCGCGTGCGCGCCTTGAAGGCCTTGAGCTGCTTGATCACGTACTCGGGGTGCTGGCCCGCGACGCGCGGGATCTCGTTCTGTCCGGACATTCCTCCCAGGTGGCACATGGTGCACAGGACCTCGTCGGCCTTTTTCTTGCCGCGGGCAACGCGCGCCGCGTCCGCCTTGAACGCGATGGGCTTCGGTTTCTGGGCGGCGAAATATTCGGCGAGATCGAGCATGTCCTGGGTCGAGAGCTTGGCCACGATCGGCTCCATCGACGGTTCGCTGCGCCGGCCCTCCTTGAAATCCTTCAGCTGCAGGTAGAGATAACGCGCGGTCTGGCCGGCGAGGACCGGGAACTGGCCGATCGCCGAATTGCCGTCGGCTCCATGACAGGCGGCGCAGACCTCGGCCTTGCGCTTGCCCGCCTCGGGATCCGCGTGCGCCGCCGGCAGAAAGAAGAAGAGCCATCCAAGGACGAGAGTTCGTTTCATCGATAGCGTCGCAGAAAACAAAAGGCCGCCCTCGGGCGGCCTCCGAGGGCCCGGTGGGTCAGGGCAGGGCGAATACCACCACGCTGTTGCCGCGCTTGAAGTCGATCTGGGTATTTCCGCCCGCCGCGACGGCGACGTACTGCTTGCCCTTCACCGTGTAGGACACCGGGGGCGCGTTGACGCCGGCCCCGGCCTGGTATTGCCACAGCAGCTTTCCGCTCTTGGCGTCGAGGGCCTTGAACAGGCCGTTGCCCTCGCCGAAGAACACCAGCCCCCCGGAGGTGGCGAGCGCGCCGCCGATGAGCGGCTGCTCGGTGTCGTACTTCCACGCGAGCTTGCCGGTGTCGATATCGACCGCCGCGAGGCGACCCCACTGCTTCTCGCTCGGTATGGTCTTGAATGCGCCGCCGAGCCACAGCTTGCTGCCGCCCGGATAGTTCGCGGCCTCGACGTGATAGGTCATGGGCTGGTGCAGGTTGAGCGCATACGCAAGGCGCGTCGCCGGGTTGAACGCCATCGGCGACCACTCGACCCCGCCGTTCGCGCCGGGGAGCATGCGCGCGCCCTTCGCGGTCGGCAGCACCCACATGTTTTCCTGCGGGATCATCGCTTCCGAAAAGCGGATCAGCCTGCCCGTTCCGCGCTCGTGCACGTAGATGTGGCCGGTCTTGCCGCCGTGGATCACGACGTCGACCATCTTTCCGTCCTTGTCCTTGGCCTGCGTGAGGATCGGCGGGCTGACCGCGTCGAGGTCCCACACGTCGTGCGCGATGTACTGGAAGTGCCACTTGTACTTGCCGGTGCCCAGATCGATCGCAACCAGCGAGTCGGTGTACAGGTTGTCGCCGGGGCGCTCGGCGCCGTACAGGTCGGGCGAAGGGTTGCCCGCGACGAAGAACACCGTCTTGGTCTTGCGGTCGACCGCCGGGGTCATCCACACGCCGCCGCCGAGCGTCTGGTAGAAGCCGCCGCCTTTGCCCGCGAGCTGCTTCTTCTCCGCCGCGATGTCCCTCTTCATGTTGCGGCCGGTGGCGTCGTTCTCGGCCCACACGCCCTCGTGCCCCTTGTCGGGGATCGTGTAGAACGTCCACACGAGCTTGCCGGTCTTGGCGTCGAAGGCCTTGAGAAAGCCGCGGATGCCGTACTCGCCGCCGTTGGTGCCGATCAGCACCTTGCCCTCCGCCACCGTCGGCGCCATGGTTTCGGAGTAGCCCTTCTCGGGATCGGCGATCTGCGTCTCCCACACGACCCTGCCGGTCTTGGCGTCGAGCGCCACGAGCTTCGCGTCGAGCGTGCCCATGTAGAGCGTGCCTTCGTACGCGGCCACGCCGCGGTTGTTCGGGCCGCAGCAGAAGGTGGTGATCGGCCCCATCTTGTGCTTGTAGTGCCAGAATTCCTTGCCGGTGGCCGCATCGACGGCATAAACGTGGTTGAACGAGGTGGTGAGGAACATCACGCCGTTCACGACCAGCGGCGCGGTTTCCATCGACTCGAGCACCGCGGTCTGGAACGTGAACACCGGCCGCAGGTTGCCCACGTTGCCGGAGTTGATCTGCGCCGCGGGATAGTAGCGGGTCTGCTCGTAGTTGCTGTTCGGATGCAGGTGGTTCGCGCCGTCCTTGGCGGCCGCGTCGAGCATTGCCTGGGTCACCGGCGCGAGCGACGAGGACATCGGCGCCCCCGTAGTGGTGGCGCCGCCTTTGACCTCCTGGGCCTGAACGCCGCTCACTGCGAGCGAACCGAGGCTTGCGGCAATGAAGAAACGGAGATGGGTGCTCAGAGAAGCGCGCATGATTCCCCCTTGTGATTATCGCTGTTCAGATTTGCGTGCGCAGACCCTGCTGCGGAGGCGCTGCGTGGCACGAACCAGGATACATGGTTACTATAGAAACAAAGGTGCGGTCAGGCAAGTCGGACAAATCATAACGCGCACCCACGACGCAGAAATGACGCCGGCTCACAAGTTGGCTTTATCGCTCGGTCTGCTCGCGGCCGTTTCGGCCGGTGCCCAGGATCTTTCGCCCAATGCCCAGCTTCTTGTTGCGGCGCGGCAAGGGGACACGGCCGCCGTAACGCGCCTGCTGGACGGCGGGGCGGCCGTGAACTCGCGCAACCGCCTCGGCGATACGCCGCTCATGATCGCGCTGAAGAACGGCCACAAGGGCATGGCGCGGCTCGCCCTCGAGAGGGGCAGGTGACTCCGCTGATGGCGGCGAGCTTCTCGGGCAGCGCGGAGCTCGTGAAGCTGCTGCTGGAAAAGGGCGCGGACCGCGCGCCGGCGGACCGGGTCGGGAAAACCGCCATGGTCTACGCGGCCGGCCTCGGGCACACCGAAGTCGTCGAATTGCTCCTCGCCGGCGGCGAAAGCCCCCGCGCCGCGTATCGGAACGACCTCACCGCGCTGATGTGGGCGGCGGCGTACGGCCACGCGGGGACGGTCAAGCTGCTGCTCGAGCGCGGCGCCGACGTCAATGCGCGCGACAACCGCGGCAAGACCGCGCTCGCGATGGCGGTCGAGGGGAAACACGAGGAAACGGCGCAACTGCTCCGCAAAGCCGGACCCGCGCGATGATCACCTGATCACCACGCCCCAGGGCAGCTCGCCCACGACGACGTCGCGCAACTTGGTCATCGCCTCCGCGTCGATCACCGAGACGGAGTTGGAACGGCCGTTTGCGACGTAGAGTTTTTTGCCGTCCGGGGTGATCGCCATGTTCCAGGGACGCTGCCCGGCGGGAATGGTCGCGGTGATCCTGCCCGAAGCGACGTCGATCGCCGAGACCGAGGCGTCGCCGCCGTTGGAGACGAATACGACCTTGCCGTCGGGGCGCACGGCGATGCCGTTGGAGCGCTTGCCGGCCGGGATGACGGAGACGACCTCGGCGCGCGCGCAGTCGATCACGTACACTTGGTCGGAATTCTCCGCGGCGACGTAGGCGCGGCTGCCGTCGGGCAGAAAGCCGATTCCGCGCGGCCGCTCGCCGACCTTGACGAGCTTCGCCGCGCTGCGCTTCGCCACGTCGATCACGTCCACCGCCGCGCCGTCTTCGGCGCTGACGTACAGCCATTTGCCGTCGGGGCTGAACACCGCGTGCTCCGGATTTTTCCCGTGCACGGCGATGCTGAAGGCCTCGCCGGGATTCGCGGTGCGGATCAGGGCGACGCTGTTGTTTTCCTCCACTGCAACGGCGAGCCAGGCGATCGGAATCCGTCCGGACAGCTCGCGCTTGGCGAGATCCACGATCAGCAACGCGCCGCTCGTCTGGTCGCTGACGTAGAGCCGGCGGCCGTCGGGGCTCGCCGCGCTGCCGCGCGGCTTGCCGCCGGTCCTGACGGTCGCGACGACTTCGTCGCTCGCGGTGTCGATCACCGAAATCGTGCCCGATCGCTCATTCGGGACGTAGGCGAAAGGCGCGGCCCACGCCGAGAGGGCGACAGGAGAGGCGCAAAACAAAATCCCGAGTTTCCAAAGTTTCATGGCGAATTCACGGCGCTAAAGAAGATGGCGGCAATTGTAGTGCAGATCGGCCGGATGCCGATTGGCGGGTGCCGCGATATACTGCCGCGAGCTTCAAAAACGCGGACTCATCAGGGATGTCCTCTCCAGCCGGCACCGGTTCGCTTTCGGAGGGCCCGCTCGTTCGCGACTTCGACCGCTCCGAGCCCGCCACGCTGCAGCCGTACACCCGGACTGCCATCGCGCTCCACTGGATCGTCGGACTCGCGGTGCTGGGAATGATCGGGCTCGGCGTATGGATGATCAACCTTCCCAAGGGCGCCGGCCCGTTCAGGGCCGAGATGTACAACCTGCACAAGTCGATCGGGATGACGCTGGGCCTGATCATTTTCGCGCGCGTAGCCTGGCGCCTTGTGCATCCGGCGCCGCCGCTGCCGGCGACCATGCCGCGCTGGCAGGTCCTCGCCTCCCATTTCACCCACTACGCGTTGTACGCCTGCATCGTGATCCAGCCGGTCACGGGCTTCCTGGGATCGCTGTGCAGCCCGTACCCGATCAAGTATTTCGGCTACACGCTTCCCTTCGGGTCGTGGGACGTCCCCGCGGCCAAGGAGTTTCTCAGCGTCGTGCACCTGGCGAACGCGTCGACGCTGGCCGTCCTGGTCCTAGTCCACATCGGAGCGGTGCTGCATCACCTGCTCGTCGCGCGCGACGGGGTGTTTCAGAGAATGTGGTTCGGCGCGCGGGATTGAGCATGCCGGAGATGAGCACGCGTTCGCGGCCCGCGCAAATCACTTCGCCGTCGGCGCCGGCTGGCCGGGCCCCGTGTAGCGGACGACGAAAATGCCCCAGTTCTTGTCGGTGATGTAGATGTTGCCGCGCGTGTCCACCAGCACGTCCTCGGTCTGGCTCACGAGCTCGTCGTAGGGAAGCGGGCCGTGACGCTTCACCGGCGCCGGCGGAATGAACCAGCCGACCTCCCTCGGCAGCCGCGGATTCCCGATGTCGAAGACGCGCAGCCCGGCGTTGAAGTAAGTGAGGTAGATCAAGTCGCCCTGCTTCTCGACGTCGGGCAGATGGTATTCGAGGTTCGTGTTGTGGGGGCCGAAGCGGCCGCCCTTGTCGCAGAAATCCGCGTACGGCGCGTCCTTCGGCGGCGCGGGCTGCGGGAAGACCGAGACGAGCTTCGGTTTCGCAGGGTCCTTGATGTCGACCATCATCGACAGGACCAGCGCCCGCGAGCATCCCGTCGGCCCGCCGGGCTCGTCGCCGTCCCCGATCGTCTCGCCGTGCACGAACAGCAGGTTTTTCCCCGGGATCGGAAGGACGTCGTGCGCCGGAATCCGGGGTCCCTCGGCGCCGCCTGAGGGCGGGCTGATGACGAGCTGCCCGATCATTTTCGGCTTCGAGACGTCGCGGATGTCGAGGATCACCGCCGCCGGCCCGTATCCCGCGTACGCCGTGTTGCCGTCGTCGCTGATGATCGCGGGGCCGTGGAAGGAGACGCCGCTCGTCGCAGGCTGCTCGCCCTCTTTCTGCCCGTGCATCCACCAGCGTCCCGCTTCCTTGGGATTTTTCGGATCGCTCACGTCGAGAAAGACGAGGATCTGCCCTCGATAGCCGGGCATGCTCGCCGAGAGATTGGCGTACCTGCCCCCCGGGTAGCCGACGCGATGGACGCCGGTGGCTCCGGTCTTCCAGTGCGAAAGCTGCTTCCAGTTCACCGGGTCGTGGATGTCCCAGACGAGGACGCCTTCCTCATGGGGACGGTTCGGATCGCCGCCCCAGTTGGGCTGCTTGCGCTGAAGCGCCGTCAGCATGATGTCGCCGTGGAACTCCATCTGGATCGTATTGGTATTGTCCGGCCCGGGGACGAACTTCACGAACTTCGGATTCGCCGCGTCGGTCACGTCGAGTATCGTCCAGCCCCGGTGCCATTCGTGACCCATGTAGAGATACCAGCGATCCGCCGCGCGGCGAATCGCCATCTTGAACGCGCCTCCGCGCCCGTCGAGGCCGCTGTAGCCGATCGCTTTCATGTTGCTCGCCTGCCAGCCGCCCGGAACGGGATCGGCGTGGGCAGCGGGTGGGGCGAAGGACCCGGCAACGGCCGCGGCCGCCGAGACGCCGAGGATGAGCCGCCGGGTCGATCCCGTGATTGAAAACTTCATTCGTGCCTCCTGCGCAATTAGAACTTAAACAACTGTTGCGGATTGTCCACCAAAACCTTGCGCCGGGTCGCCGCGTCCGGCGCCCATTGCCCGAGAAGGTTCCACAGCGCGACCGAGTCGACTTTGTCGGCGAAGGAAAGATGCGGGTAGTCGCTGCCCCAGATGACCCGGTCGGGCGCCGCCCCGATCAGCGCGCGCGCCATCGGCGCGACGTCGGCAAAACTCGGGCCGACCGACATGCGATACACGCCGGTGAGCTTGACCCAGCAGCGCCGCTCGCCTTCACGAAGCAGAGCGAGGAGCCGCCGGAAGCCCGGCTGCCCGACGCCGTCCTTCGCCGGGAACAGGCCGAAATGGGCGAGTGTGAAATCGACGTTCAGCTTCGCGAGCGTCGGCATCAGCTCGGCGGTGAGCCAGCCCGGCGTGAGGAAATCGAGCTGCCAGCCGATCTCGGCGCAGCGCCCGCGCAGGCGCTCGATGCGCGGAAGCAATGTCGCCGCGAATCCCGCCCCGTAGGGCTTCACCGGCGGGACGTTGATGCGCACCCCGCGCACGCCAGCCTTGTGCAGCCGCTCGAGCTCCGGGTCCGGCGCATTCTCGTCGATGTCGGCGATGCCGCGGCATTTCTGCCTCCCGACTTCGCGCATCGCATCGAGCATGCAGCGGTTGTCGCGTCCGTAGGCGGAGGGCTGCACGAAGACGAAGCGCTCCAGTCCGAGCTTTCCGGCAAGCGCCAGAAAATCCTCGATCGGCGCGTGCGGAGGCACGTAGCGCAGGTCGGACTGGTTGCACGGATAGCGCCCGGCCGGGCCGAACACGTGAAAGTGGCAGTCGCAGCCGGCGGGCGGCGACTGGAAATCGGGATTGCCTTCAGCGTGCGACATGCCGTCCTCCATAGTACCCTACGCAACCATCCAGAACGTCGCGCTCTCGAGGGGACGGTCATGAAGCGAGGCCGAATCGGGGAATTGGATTTCGCAGGAACTGCCGGACGTATTTTATCGGCCGCGCTGGGCGCCGTCGCATTCTTTGGCCCCGCCGCGGCGCAGCCGGCCGGCGATCCGCCCTTGTCGATCGCGCGGGAGGGGTTTTTCTACGTCGGCGGAAAATTCACCACCGTCGGCGGCCGTCAAACCATGACGGGCCAGATGTACGTGGAGTTCCGCATCCCGGCCGGAAAGCCCCACCCTTATCCGATCGTGATGGTCCACGGCGGCACCATGTCGGGGACCAACTACACCGGAACTCCCGACGGCCGCGAAGGCTGGGCGCAGAACTTAGTGCGCCTGGGTTATGCAGTCTACGTCGTGGATCAACCCGGGCGCGGACGATCCGCCTATCAGGCCGAAGTCTACGGGCCGGCCGAGCTGGTCGATCGTGAAAATTCTCAAAGACGCTACATCGCCCAGGAAAAATACAAGCTCTGGCCGCAGGCGCACCTGCACACCCAGTGGCCGGGAAGCGGCGAGCCGGACGATCCGATCGTCCGGCAGCTGGTCGCGAGTCAATTGCCGGCGATCAGGGATTTCAGGCAGCAGCAGATCCTGAACCGCGACGCCCTCGTGGCGCTGCTCGACAGGATCGGTCCGGCCGTCCTGCTCGTGCATTCGCAGGCCGGCGCATTCGGCTGGCCGGTCGCGGACGCGAGACCGAATCTGGTGAAAGCCATCCTTGCGATCGAGCCCAACGGGCCGCCGGCCTACGGCGTCGACTTCGTCGGCGCGCCGGATTACTTCCGGCAGGGCCGCCTCGCGCTGACCTATGGAATCACCGCCGTTCCGCTGACCTATTCGCCGCCCATCGCCGACGCATCGGAGCTCGCCTTCGTGCAGCAGGACAAGGCCGACGGGCCGGATCTCGTCAAATGCTGGATGCAGAAGGAACCGGCGCGGCAGCTCGCGCGGCTGCAGAACATCCCGATTCTGGTGCTGACGGCGGAGGCCTCGTATCACGCGCCTTACGACCACTGCACCGTGAAATACCTGCAGCAGGCGGGAGTGCGGCCCGACTTCGTCCGGCTCGCCGATCTCGGCATCCGCGGCAACAGCCACGTCATGATGCTGGAGAAGAACAGCAGGGAGATCGCGGCGGTGATCGCGCGCTGGCTGGACAAGGCGCTCACTCGGCCTTCGCGCCAGACTCCCTGACGACCTTCGCCCACTTCGCCGATTCCGACTTGATGTAGGCGGCGAACTCCTCGGGCGTGCTGCCGAGGGCTTCAGCGCCCTGGCCGGAGAGGCGCTCGACGACCTCGGGCAGGTGCAGGATCGCGACGATCTCGCGGTTGAGCCAGGCGATGATCGCCGCGGGCGTGCCCGCGGGCGCCACCACCCCGTGCCAGGTGATCGCCTCGAATCCCGGG
This sequence comes from Betaproteobacteria bacterium, assembly GCA_005881355.1. GTDB lineage: Bacteria > Pseudomonadota > Gammaproteobacteria > Burkholderiales > SG8-39 > VBDM01. The sequence continues at coordinate 442 of VBDM01000103.1, read as the reverse complement.
AGCGCCGCTTCGTCTATCGTGGGCAGCTCGGGCGTCGCGGGCGAGCGCTTGCGGCTCGTCACCGCGAGCGCGCGAAGCTTGCCGTCTTTCACGTGCGGCAGCGCGGGCGGCATGGTGGAGAACATGATCTGCACCTGGCCGCCGAGCAGATCGGCGAGCGCCGGCGCGGCGCCCTTGTAAGGGACGTGCACGAGTTTCACTCCCGCCATGGAGTTGAACAGCTCGCCCGCGAGATGCGCCGGCGTGCCGTGACCCGAGGAAGCGAAGTTGATCTCGCCCGGCCTTGCTCTTGCGAGCGCGATCAGCTCCTTCACCGTCCGCGCCGAAAGCGACGGATGAACGACGAGCACGTTGGGCGTGGACGCGGCGAGCGTGACCGGCGCGAGATCCTTGATCGGATCGAAGGGCATTTTGGCGAAGAGGCTCGCGTTGATCGCGAGCG